>JAKBAT010000033.1 GCA_021808815.1 Pseudomonadota bacterium | reverse complement strand
TCCTGACAGGCTGGTGAAGCTGGCGGACGAAGCCATGTACAGGGCCAAGCAGAACGGCAAGAACCAATGCTATTGTTACCTGGATTGCAGTACACCCGGGGCATCGTAATGCCATCATGGCCAGTACGTCCCATTCGTTTTGATGTGGAGGAAGGCACCTTTGAGCAGGTGCTTCACGCGTCACGACATTGAACTGAGAATTCCCGGAGCGTTGCGGGGATCAAGGTGCCCCCCCTGATTCAGGGGGAGTCGATACAGTCGAAAATGTAGTCGTGGTAATTGTCCACCTGGTTGAAGCGTGCACGGCGTTGATGTTGGGCGCAAAGGCGGTCTGCAGCTTCCTGGGCACGGGCGCGTTCCACGGTACCCTGGATCGCGACCCTGTGGTCATTCTCCTCCAGCACCCGTACGGGAAGTTGGCTGGCACAGGCACCCAGCAGGCAGCAGGCACATGCGACCAGGAAAGGTTTCATGGTTAGCGCAGATTCCCCGTGTGGCCGAGGGAATAACGTCCCGGTTGTGGCCATACGGTGAGGCCGTGAGGCTCGAGCCCCACCTTCACCTGGTCCACTTGGCCGTTTGCCGTGTCGAAGCGGTATACCACATCGTCAAAGCGTCCCGATAACCAGAGATATTTGCCATCTGCGCTGACATTGCCCATGTCGGGACTGCCACCGCCGGGAACAGGCCACTGGTGGAGGATGTGGCCGCTGGAAAACTCCACGACCGTCACACTGCCCTGGCCATGGGGCTTGCCATGAATCTTGTGGGTACCACGGTTGGACACATACAGCAGTTTGCCGTCCCGGCTGGGATAGAGGCCATGGGCACCGAGGCCGGTACTGATGAAACCGGTTTCCTTCAAGGCCGCACCGTCCACGATGTGCAGCCCATCGGCCTCCATGTCGGCCACGTAGAAATGCTTGCCGTCCGGTGCGCTGCGAATGTCCTGGGGCATGCCCCTGGCGGACGTGCAGATTTCGTTCGTGTTTGCGGGAGCATCTTCTGCAAAGCGTGTTCGGGGCATGGCAAGTTTCAGGTATCCCATGACATTGTGGTGAACCAGATCGATTTTGACGATACTGCCATTGAACTCGCAGGTAAACAGTGCAAAACGGCCATCCATGGAGAAATCGGCATGGTTGATGCCACCGCACTGGGGCGTTGCAATCGAAAACTGCAATGTCATGTCATGGGGGTCGCGAAAATCCAGGCGACGCCGGGCCTCCGCCACCACGATGGCAGAGTGCCCATCGGGCGTGAAATACAGGTTGTAGGGGTCGTCCACGGACAGGGCATTGCCAGGTTTCCCGGTACGCGGATCAATCGGAGTGAGGCTGCCATTGGGATGTCGCTCGTCGTTGTTGGCAACCCACAGGGTACGCAGATCCCAGGACGGCACCACATGCTGGGGGCCCATGCCCACCTTGAACCTGTCCACGATGTTCAGGGTGGCTGGATCGATGACGTACACGTCATTGGAGCGCAGGTTGGGGACGTAGATGCGCTCGAGATCCCCGCGTACGGCAGGGCTGAGATGGTCCGTCCCGATTTCGCTGTACAAATTGGCCGGGTCCACCACTGGGGGCATGCCGGCAATTGTGGCCACGGGATGCGTGCCGTCCCCGGCCACGCTGTGCAGTTGGGGGATCAGGAACAATGCCGAGGTGGCCAGCAATGCCGTGGCAAGTCCCCATCGATACGTCGGCTTCAAACCATGCTCCCGGGTCTTTTCTCAGGTCGAAAGGGCCTGATTATAGTGCAAATTTCCCTGTGCCTGCTGTGACTCTGGGGGTATGCACTACAAGTGGTTACATTTTCTTTGCATTGTTTTGCGAAAACTGGAAAGCTCCCTGTTTAGGATAAAATGCATGAGAAAGGGTTCGCCATGCTGATTCTGCAAAATGCCTGCTTCATTCACGTACCGAAAACGGGAGGACGTTGGGTACGGCAGGCCCTGCTTAATGCTGGCGTGTCCTTCGAGGATTTCCAGCTGCACAACACGCCCCACGTCAACCTTCAGGATTGTCCTGTCCCCTGCCGTTTCAAGTTTGCCTTCGTACGTCATCCCCTGACCATGTACCGATCCTACTGGCAATTTAAGATGACCTACGGCTGGGATGACAACAACTATTTTGATCGGGACTGCCAGTCCGGGCAGTTCCACGACTTCGTCCACAAAGTCCTCACGCAGCATCCCGGGGCGTATGGTCGCCGACTCGACGAGATGGTAGGAAAACCTGACCGGGAAATCGAATATATCGGGCGTTTCGAAAATCTTGTAGAGGACCTGATCACCGCGTTACAGCGGGCAGGAGAAGATTTCGACGCAGAACGGATTCGCAATACCCCGCCGTGCAATGTCAGCAACAAGCTGCGGTTTCCCGCAGACTACAGCGCAGCGTTGGAAAGCCAGATTCGCGAAACGGAACATTACGTGCTAACCCGCTTCCATTACGCCTGAACGCTGCCTGGCATCTTCGGACGGGCCGAAGGCAAATTTCCCCCCGCACGGAGTGAAAACGATGTCACGCCGTTGTGCTGACAGTAGTCCCCAGCGCCAGGTTGGTCTGCGGATTCTGGTTGATATCCTGCAGGAGATTCTGCAAAAAAGCTTGCAGGGTAGGCGTGGTGGTGGCCGTCGATCCGGACTGGGCCGGATCGAGGGTGCTGACGAGGTTCTGGAAACTGGTTTGGAGCGTGGTCAAGGTAGTGTTGCTCGTATTCGTGCTCGTCCCTGTACCCGTTGCGGCGGATGAGGAAGACAGCTCTTGAATCAGGTTCTGGATGCCGCTGGCCATCGCACCCTCATGTCCGCCATGATGTGAGCGGCTGTGGTGCATGCCGGTCAGCCCGGTGAGCACATTGGAAGCACTATTGTTGCTGGCTGATGCGTTCTGGGGGCTCGCAACCTGATGCAGGGCTGCAAACAGGCTTTGCAGGAATGACTGCATGGCGGCCTGGGCCGACTGGGGAAGGGTGCTGCTGTCGGTCGTGCTGCTTCCGGACGGCATCAGTGCCTGGGTAATGGATTGCAGAAAATTGTTTCCTCCTGCGGCGCCAGTCGTGAGTCTGTTCCCATCATTGTCAGTGGTGCCCAGGGAAGACACGGTCGAGGTGTTGTTCCCTGTGAGAACAGGCGAAAGCTGTGTGGTACTCGACAAACCAGAGATTGTGCTCATGCGCTTCTCCTGCAGGGATATTGAAGGAATGTGGCAATGACGAGTGTAGAGACCACACGGCATGCTGATTCGATCGAATAAGTACCCGAAAGGGTGTCATTTGTCCGTTTGGACGCGCATGACCGCAACCCTGATCGCACAAACGTTGCCATCTCCTGTAAATTTTGCCAAATGGTGGCGTGACAGGCGCCTGCGTCCTGGCGCACCAAGAGAGGTAAAAGTTTGTAAAACGGAAAGGAGCGGGCTTTGGCTGCTGCAGCGGCGTGATTATGATTTGGTCAGGCAGGGATGGGTTGTGGAGCGTGAGACATGGTGAAAGTGCTGCTGATCGACGATGATGTGGAACTGGTGGAAATGCTCAAGGAGTATCTGGAGCGCGAAGATGTGCAGGTGACAGCAGCGTATGATGGCGAGCAGGGTTTGGCTGAGCTTGCCGTCACAAACCATGACATCGTGGTCCTGGACGTGATGATGCCCAGGTTGAACGGCCTGGAAACCTTGCGACGCATTCGCATGAAAAGCTGGGTCCCGGTGCTCATGTTGACGGCGCGCGGGGATGATACCGACCGCATCGTGGGGTTGGAGCTTGGGGCAGATGATTATGTGGCCAAGCCGTGTACGCCGCGTGAATTGACGGCACGCATCCGGGCCATTCTGCGGCGCACCCAGACAACCACGGGCGAGGAGGTGCTCCCTGTGCTGGAAGCGGGCCATCTCAGGATTTGGCCAACGCAACGGCGTGCCGAGTGGAATGGCACGCCTCTGGAGCTCACCAGCACCGAATTCAATCTTCTGGAAATTCTGGTGCGCAACGCAGGGCAGGCCGTGAGCAAAAAGAAGCTTTCCGAGCTGGGATTGGGTCGCCCGCTGGCCCGGTTTGACCGCAGCATCGATGTGCACATGAGCAAGATTCGCAGCAAGCTGGGCACTTTGTCGGATGGTCGTTCCCATATCTATACCGATTACCGCCAGGGTTACCGGTTCATCAAGGAATGAGGCGTGGGTCGCCTGTTCTGGAAATTTTTCTTTTTCATCTGGCTGGCCCAGCTGACCACCATCTGGGGAGTGGGCGGCGCCATCTGGATGATCCGCCACAATGAAAGCCAGAAGCTGATTGGTCTGGACGTCAGCCGGCCGGCTTCGTTTCTGGTGGATGCTGCTGCAGCTACTTTGCAACACGGAGGAGTGCCGGCGCTCCAGGATCTGCTGCGGGTGCCCACCCGCCACCAGGTCTACGTCCTTGACGACGTGGACCATGAAATCCTTGACCGTCCGGTGCCTGCCGATGTTCAGGAAAAAGTGCGCGAGGCACTCCAGGGTGGAACTGTCGTCCCCACGATTCGCAAAGTGGACAGTGCCGGGCATATTTATCGCCTTTTTGTTCCCGACACGGAACATGAGGTCTCCGATCGGCTCCTGCCAAGGCGGTCACCGCCATCCCTGTTTCCCCTGGTGCCTGTGGGGGCTGCCACCCTGGCCAGCCTGATCTTTGCTGCCCTCCTGGCAGGGTACCTGTCCAAGCCGATCCGGCATCTGCGATCGGCTTTCAAGGCCGTGGCCGAGGGGAACTTCGAGGTAAACCTGCATGCCATCATGGGAAAACGGCGCGACGACCTGGCAGATCTTGGACGCGATTTCGATCACCTGGCCCTCAAGCTGCGCAATTCCATCGAGGGCCAACGCCGCCTGATGCATGATATTTCCCATGAATTGCGGTCACCCTTGGCCCGATTGCAGGCAGCGATCGGCCTGATGCGCCAGCAGCCGGAAAAAGTGGAGTCCTCCCTGGTGCGCATCGAACGCGAAAGCGTGCGCATGGACAAACTGGTAGGAGAAATCCTGACCTTGTCCAGACTGGAAGCCGGGGTTACCGGAACCATGGATCAAAGCGTCAACTTTTTTGAACTTCTTGAAGATGTCGCCAATGATGCGCAGTTCGAGGCACGGGCCCAGGACAAGGATGTGCGTTTAAGCGGAATCGGCAATGCCACGGTGCGGGGCAATGAGGAGCTGCTGCACCAGGCACTGGAGAACGTGGTTCGCAACGCTGTCAAACATGCTCCCGCGGGAACCCGGGTAGAGATCGAGATTTGGGTCGATCCGCGCTTGCAGCGACTGGGCGTGACGATTCTCGACCAGGGCCCCGGGGTGCCTGACACAGAGCTGCCACTGATTTTCGAACCGTTTTACCGCAGCAGTGCCCAGGAAAAGAATGTCGAAGGACATGGCTTGGGGCTTGCCATTTCAAGACGCATTCTGGAAGCGCATGGTGGGAGCATTCGGGCTCGTAACCGTTCCGCCGGGGGGGGGTTACGCGTGGAAATCATGATTCCGGTTGCAACCGTGCTCCATCTGGAAAGCCATCTCCGTGAAGACGATGGGGCTTCTTGATACGCAGGGACATCGGTAAAATGGGCAGATCAGATGAGACGTCGCGAGCCTGGCTTGATCGTCTTTACGCACTGTAAGCAACCTGGAGAAAGCACACCATGAAACCGATTCCCGTAGGGGCCAAAGGCTCCTTTTCCCTGATTGTCACTCCGGAACATCTGGCCAACCGTTTCAAGGACACCATGCTGCCACCGGTCCTGGCAACTCCCGTCATGGTCATGATCATGGAAAATGCGGCGCTCAACGCCATCAAACCCTACCTGGATGCCAATGAAAGCGCCGTAGGCACGCGTGTGGACGTGACCCATCTCGCTGCCACCCCGGTGGGCATGCGTGCGACCGCCCATGCCGAAGTCACGCGGGCGGAGGGTCGTCGCATCGATTTCAAGGTGGAGGCCTCGGACGGTATCGATACGATTGGCACTGCCCTGCATGAACGCATGGTGATCGACATGGTCAAGTTCGGTGAAAAGCTGCAAAAGAAAGCCGACGCCGCTGCCGGAAAAGGGTCCTGAGGCACGTTTCTGCTGCAGGGCAAAGGCCTCGCGCTAAGGCGGGGGTGCTGCCCACGCTTCCGCCATGCGGGCGAGTTCCAGGAGATTGGAGGCGCCGGTTTTGTGCATGACCCGGGCGCGATGGATTTCAACCGTACGATGGCTGATGAACAGGTGCCGGGCGATTTGCTTGTTGGTGAGCCCGCGTAAGGCCAATGCCATGACTTCGCGTTCACGGGAGGTGAGGTTGTTAAGCCGTTGCTGCAGGAGAGAGTAGGTGGCCTGACGTTCACGTTGACGGGCATTCTGATCCAGGGCAGCTGCGACGCGGTCGATCAGGTGGGCGCCATCCACGGGCTTGGTCAGAAAATCGAAGGCACCCGACTTGATGGCTTGTACCGACTGGGGAATGGTGCCATAGGCGGTCAGAAAAATGACCGGAAGAGATTGATTCCGCGCCCGCAAGGCCTGGTATACCGTCGGGCCGTCCATGTCGGGCATGTGTGCGTCGAGAACCACGCAACCGCGAGAGCAGGTACTGCTGGCAGAAAGGAATGCGGCGCCGCTGGTAAATCCTTGCACGGAAAACCCTGCCGTTTCGAGTAACAGGACGAGTGCATCCTGTACGGCATCATCGTCATCCACGACGAAGACCTGACCAATTTCATTCATGTCATCACCGGTAACGTCATATGAAACCGGGCGCCGGGCGGACCGTCGGATTCCAGCCACAAGTGGCCATGGTTGGCCTCCACGAGGGAACGACTGATGACGAGACCCATGCCGATACCGCCAGGTTTGGTGGTGAAGAACGGGTCAAACAGGCGGGTAAGATGTTGTGGGGCGAAGCCCGGCCCGTTGTCGCTGACGGAGACCTGTGCCCGAGGTGGGTCGTGCAGGAACTGCGTGCGAACGGTCAGCGTGGGGGAAGGAGGGGCAGATGACGCCATGGCTTCGATGCCATTGTGGAAAATATTGAGCAAGGCTTTCTGTATGTGGATGCGATTGGCCTTGACTTGGGGCAAGCTGGGGGCGAGCTGCAGAACGGCCCGGACTTGGAAATGATGTTCGGCACGGGCTGCTTCGAGCATGCTGCGGATTTCCTGGTGCAGATCGAGTACTTCGGCCGGGGTCTCCGTCATGTTGAGAAAACCGAGCAACTGCCGGATCGAATCACCAGCCCGTTGTGCCTGCTGCTCGCATCCGGCCATGGCCTGCTTGAGTTTTTCCGGGTCAAACCTGCCGGATTCGAGCATCAGGAGTGCCGACTTTCCGTAGGAGGCAATGGCCAGCAAGGGCTGGTTCAGCTCATGTGCCACAATCGCAGCCGTTTGTGCGGCGACATGGGTTTTTTGCAGGGCATCCATTTCCCGACGTTTGGAGAGCAGGTCTCTTTCCAATGTCTTGCGAACGGTGATGTCGCTGACGGTCACCAGCGTGAAACGATGCCCTTCCGCTTCGAGCGGACTTAGGCTGATTTCGACGGGAAATTCCCGGCCATCCCGGGTCAGTGCGGAAAGCTCAGTGCCGGTGCCCGCAACGCGGCGATGGGGTTGGCGCACATAACGTTGGCGGAGGTCGCGATGACGGCTGCGATGGCGCAGGGGGACCAACACTTCCACGTCCTGCCCCTCCAGGGTTTGCACTGCGTACCCGAACAATTGTTGCGCCGCCGGGTTGGACAAGAGGATTTTTCCGCTGGCGTCCACCAGCAACAGGGCATCGGCTGCGGCATCGAACAGCCAGCGAAATCCCAGATGCTCCAAAAAATCGATTCCCACGGTTTCCCTGGAAATTAAGGGGGGACAATACCATAAGGTTCTATTTTGCAGTATAGTATCAGCTTGTAAAAACACACGGTACGCCCCTGATGAAAAAACCACGCAATGTCCTGATTTTCGGTGCTTCGTACGGATCCCTTCTGGGTATGAAACTGGCCCTTGCGGGGCATTCGGTGAAGCTGGTTTGCCTGCCGGACGAAGCACGGCTCATCAACCAGGAAGGGGCCATCGTGCGCCTGCCGGTGAAAGGCCGTGAAGGTCTGCTCGAAATCAATTCGCGCCAGGCTGCCGGGCAGTTGTCGGCTTGTGGCACCACCGAAGCCTATCCGGGTGATTATGACCTGGTGGCCCTGGCCATGCAGGAACCCCAGTATCCTGCACCGGGGGTGCGTACGTTGCTGGACGCGGTTGCCAAGTCGAAAGTGCCTTGCATGTCCATCATGAACATGCCTCCATTGCCCTATCTCAAGCGCATTCCCGCGATTCATGCGGACAGTTGCCGTTCTGCGTATACCGATGCCACGGTCTGGGATGGCTTCGATCCGGCCCAGATGACCCTGTGCAGCCCCGATCCCCAGGCTTTCCGGCCTCCTGGCGAGAATCCCAACATCCTGCAGGTGCGTCTGCCGACCAATTTCAAGGTGGCCCGCTTTGATTCCGAGGCCAGCACCGCGCTGTTGAGGGAACTTGAAGCGGATATCGAAGCGGTACGTTTCGAGACGGAAGGCGGCGCCATCGCGCTGCCGGTGAAGCTGAAGGTTTACGATTCGCCTTTTGTTCCCCTGGCAAAATGGGCCATGCTCGTTACTGGCAACTATCGTTGTGTCCAGCAAGACACCATGCGCACCATTGCAGAAGCTGTGCTGGGAGACCTTGAAATTTCCCGTGCCACCTATGACTGGGTGGTCCAGGTGTGCCTTGCGGCCGGGGCGCAGGTCGAAGACATGGTTCCCTTCGAAAAATATGCTGCCGCGGCGCAGGGACTGAACAGTCCTTCCTCCGCCGCACGTGCCTTGTTTGGAGGGGCGCCCAATATCGAGCGGGTCGATCGCCTCGTGAGGACCATTGCTGCCCAGTTTGGAATGAAATCCCGCGTGCTGGACGAGGTCGTCACCCTCATCGACAACCGGCTGGAGCTGAATCGGCAGCACGTGGCCTGAAAGCGGCGGGGCTGCAGATCCGGAAACCCGGTTACGAGGCCGGAGCGCGGTGCAGCCCCCATATGTCGTTGGCATATTGGGAGATGGTCCGGTCGCTTGAGAACCGGCCCATATGAGCCACATTGAGGATCGCTTTGCGGGCCCAGCTGTCGGGATCCCGGAAATGCGCGTCCACGGTTTCCTGCGCGCTGATGTACGAAGCATAATCCGCCAGCAACAGATAGTGGTCGTGCTGCAGGAGATTTTCCACCAGTGACCGGTAGCGATGAGGCGACTCGGAGGAGAAGAATCCTTCGGCAATCATGTCCAGGGCCTCTTTCAGTTCTGCCTGTGCATGGTAGTGTTCCGCAGGACGGTATCCGGATGAACGGCAGTGTTCCACTCCCGAAGCATCCAGTCCGAAAATGAACATGTTTTCTTCCCCCACTGCTTCCCGAATTTCGATATTGGCGCCATCCAGGGTGCCAAGCGTCAATGCGCCGTTCATGGCAAGTTTCATGTTGCCCGTACCAGAAGCTTCGGTGCCGGCCGTGGAAATCTGTTCCGACAAATCGGCGGCCGGGATGATGCGCAAGGCAGTCGACACATCGTAATTGGGGATGAATACGACTTTCAGCAAAGGGTGCACGGCGGGATCATTATTCACAATGTCAGCGATGTCGTTGATGAGGTGAATGATGTGCTTGGCCACGGCGTAACCGGGAGCCGCCTTGCCACCGAAAATGACCGTGCGCGGGACGATGTCCTGAACACCGTGACGGATCCGGTTGTACCGCGTCACCACATGCAGCACATTGAGCAGTTGTCGCTTGTATTCATGGATACGCTTGATTTGCACATCGAACATGGAATCCGGGTTGATCTCGAGCCCGATCCGGGACGCCACCAATGCGGCCAGTTGTTTTTTGTTGGCATGTTTGGCTGCGATGAATTTTTTCCTGAACGTTGCATTGTCGGCCAATGGCACGAGCTTTTTCAGCTGTGTCAGGTCCCGTATCCAGCTGTCTCCAATATGGGATGAAATCAGGTGGCTTAACCGGGGGTTGGCCTGCTCGAGCCATAACCGGGGGGTGACGCCGTTGGTGATGTTGATGATGCGACCAGGGAAGAATTGGTCGAAATCGAAGAAAATGGATTGCTTCATGAGCTGGGTATGAATGCCCGATACGCCATTGACCCGATGGCTCCCGACAATGGCCAGGTGCGCCATGCGCACATGGCGCTCCCCTTCCTCACCGATGATGGACATGCGACGCAATACATCATGGTCACCGGGGTAACGATGCATCACATCCTTCAGGAAATGGAAGTTGATGTCGAAAATGATTTGCATGTGGCGTGGCAGGATGCGTTCAAACAGTCGTACAGGCCAGGTTTCCAGCGCTTCTGGCATGAGTGTGTGGTTGGTGTAGGAGAATATGTGGCGCGTGATGTTCCAGGCATCATCCCAGTTCTGGCCATGCACATCCGTGAGCAGGCGCATCAATTCAGGGATAGCGACGGCAGGATGGGTATCATTGAGCTGGATGGCGATCTTCTCGGGGAGTTCGCTAAAGTTCGTGTGATACCTGAGAAAACGATGCAGGATGTCCTGTAATGAGGAGCTGACGAAGAAGTATTGCTGCTTCAGGCGCAACTCCTTGCCCATGGAGGTGGTGTCGTCAGGGTACAGGACTTTCGAGAGGTTTTCCGATGCGTTCTTGTCTTCGACGGCCTGGATGTAATTGCCCTGGTTGAAGAGGTGGAGGTTGAAATCATGGGGGGCTTTGGCTGACCACAGCCTGAGGTTGTTGACCACATCATTGCCACGCCCTGGAATGGGGGTGTCGAACGCCATGGCCATGACTTCCTCGGCATCGACCCAGTGATGGCTCCGCTGCCCTTCCTCATCGGCATATTCCATGACCTTGCCGAAGAATTTTACCGGGTAAATCACTTCCGGCCGGGAAAATTCCCAGGGGTTGCCATAACGCAGCCAATTGTCGGGATGCTCCACCTGCTCGCCATTGAAGATGCTCTGGTTGAACATGCCATACTCATACCGGATGCCGTAGCCATAGCCGTGCAGTCCCAGGGTGGCCATGGAATCCAGAAAACAGGCAGCAAGCCGTCCCAGGCCGCCATTGCCCAATGCGGCATCGGGTTCCATTTCCCGCAAGAGGTCCAGATCCAGCCCGAGCTCGTCCAGCAGCTGGCGGCATTCTTCGATAAAACCGAGATTGCTCATGCCATTGACGAGCATTCGGCCAATCAGGAACTCCAGGGAAAAATAGTAAATGCGCTTGGCATCATCCCGGTAGTAGCTGCGCATGGTTTCCATCCACCGTTCTGCCAGGCGGTCGCGTACCACAAAGGCCAGCGCATGGAACCAGTCACGATCGGTGGCCGTAATGGGGTCCTTGCCCACGATGTACGTGAGCCGGTTGGCAAGGGAACGTCGCAGGGCGGCAGAATCGCATCCCTGTCTTTCATAATGGAACACAACGGATTTCGGGTCTTTTTTCATGTATGCACTCTGCTTTAGAAAGCGCGCAGGTCGGCGCCTTCGATATCCAGGGAATGCCGCCAGAACTGATCGTCCCGATCAAACAGGCGGTAGGTGCCTCGCGGCCCCCAACTACCGGCAGCATATCCATTGATGAAGTCGCGTTCCATCGACCAGACCTTGATGATGGGGTCGACGACCCGCCAGGCAGCTTCCACTTCGTCGATGCGTAGGAACAGTGAATGGTCTCCCTGCAGGATATCCAGCAGCAGTTCCTCGTAGGCGTCGTAGTCGGTTTCGTCATCCTTGCGGTAGGTGGCATCCAGGCTGATGGTGCGGGTCTTGAATTCAAGACCCGGCTCCTTGACCTGCATTTCCACTTTCAGGCAATCGTTGGGCTGGATGCCCAGCATGATCCAGTTGGCCTGGGCAGGCCCATGGCGTGCCAGTCGCAGGAGGTCCTGCGGGGGATGCTTGAGGCGGATGGAAATGGCCGAACTGTTGCTCGCCATGCGTTTTCCCGTGCGGAGGTAGAAAGGAACACCTGCCCAGCGCCAGTTGTCGATGAAGAGCTTGAGTGCGGCATAGGTCTCGGTCGTGCTGTCTTCCGCAACGCCAGTTTCCTCCCGGTAAGCCTTGACGGGCTGATCGTCCACCATGCCGCTTTGATATTGCCCCCGAAACGCATGGGCATGCACGGCATTTTGCGGGATCGGGCGAATTGCCTTCAGCGCCTTGACTTTCTCGTCCCGGAGGTGCTCGGCCGTCATGGTGACGGGAGGCTCCATGGCCACGATTGCCAGCAATTGCAGCAAATGGCTTTGTATCATGTCGCGTAATGCGCCCGCGCCTTCATAGTATTCTGAGCGGCCTTCGATGCCGAGGGTTTCGGAGTGGGTGATCTGGACGTGGTCGATGTAATGATGGTTCCACAAGGGTTCCATCAGGAGATTGGCAAAACGGAACACCATGATGTTCTGTACCGTGCCTTTTCCCAGGTAGTGATCGATGCGAAACAGCTGGGGTTCATCCAGATGTTTGGACAATCCGCTTTGCAGGGTTTGTGCACTGAGAAGGTCATACCCGAATGGTTTTTCGATGACGACACGTCGCCATCCGTGTTCCTGAGCAAGCAGGCCCGCTTGTCCCAGCCCTCCGACCACATTGAGGTAATCCGCAGGGCGGACAGCCATGTAAAAAATGATGTTGGGCGGGAACAGGTCTGCGCATTCCAGTGTATCCCTCAACTTCGCGTAAGAATGCGTGCCCTCTGCATCGATCCGGTGATAGTGCAGGCGGGCCCCGAACCGTTCCAGGAGATCGGGGCTCAAGGGCCCGGCCGATGGGGCCTGCAGCATGCCTGTCACTGCCGTGCGCCACGATGCTGCGGAATGCTCGGCCAGGTCAGCACCGAGAATCATCATGCGCGGAGGCAGGCGACCTGCGATTTCGAGCTGGAACAGGGCGGGAATCAGCTTGCGCCGGGACAGGTTGCCGCCGGCGCCAAATATGACGAGCGTACAGGGTTCGACGGTTTTCACGGGGTGCCTTTCATGGCGTGCCCGCCAAACGCATTGCGCATCAGGGACAGAAGCTTGAGCCCATAGCCCTGCATGTCCTGGCTTTGAAACCGTTGATAGAGCGCAAGGGTCAGCACAGGGGCTGGAGTGCCCTGTGCGATGGCCTCGATCGCCGTCCAGCGGCCCTCACCGGAATCCGCCACAAACGGTGCGATGGATTCGAGTTGCTGGTCACCTTGCAGGGCTTGAGCGGTCAGATCGAGCAGCCAGCTGCGTATCACCGAACCATGGCGCCATAGTTCTGTGATGCTGGCCAGATCCAGGGCGAATTCCGGTTTGTTTCTGAGCAGGGACAGCCCTTCGGCGAGCGATTGCATCATTCCGTATTCAATGCCGTTGTGAATCATCTTGACGAAATGGCCTGCCCCGATGGGGCCAACATGGGCCCAGCCGCGTTCCGGGTCGGGTGCAAGGGCTTTGAGCACCGGCGTGACCGTGGATACGACGGCCGGTGTGCCCCCGACCATCAGGCAGTAGCCGTTTTCCAGGCCCCAGACCCCTCCCGAAGTGCCGGCATCCATGAATCCAATGCCGGCTCCTGCCAGCAATGCGCCATGGTGCTTGCTGTCGTGATAGTTGGAATTACCCCCATCCACCACCACATCGCCTGCGGACAGCAAGGCCACGAGTTCTTCAATCTGCTTTGACGTCACCGGGCCGCTGGGCAGCATCAGCCATATGATCCGTGGTGCCGGCAATGCTGCCACCAGTTCGCCTGGCGATTGCGCAGCGATGATGCCGGCTTCCTGTTCCAGGCGTTCCAGCGTCGCCGGAGAGTGATCGTAGCCCACGACCTGAAATCCCTGGCGACGCAAGCGGAGTGCCATGTTGGCCCCCATCTTGCCTAATCCGATCATGCCGATTTTCATGAAGTCATCCTTGTGCTTGAATGCGGGGCTGAAGTTCCGGGGGCATGTTTTGCGATTTCTGCCAGCAGTGAATGGTAGGCAGTGGTGAACAGGGTAACGCCATCTGCCAGCAATTTTTCGGTGAGCGGTTCCAGGGGGATATGCAGCTGATCGAGCATCTCCAACTGGGCCCCGGCTTCGGCAATGCCGTTTTCCAGGCTATTGAGCGCCTTGCCGTGATCGCCGAAAGCTTGCAATGTCGCAGGCGGCAGGGTATTGACCGTGTCCGGCCCGATCAGGTTTTCCACGTACATGATGTCACTGTAGTCCGGGCTTTTGGTTCCCGTGCTGGCCCACAACAGGCGTTGGGGCTGGGCGCCCAGCTGTGCCAGCCGTCGCCAGCGGTCGCTGTCCATGAGCGCAAGGAAGTGCGCGTAAGCCAGGCGCGCATTGGCGATTGCCGTTCTGCCCAGCAGGTGCTGCAGCCGGGTACGGCCAGATGCGCTGGATTCCAGTGCAAGCCGTTCCTGCAACTGGGCATCCACAGCCGTATCGATGCGGCTGATGAAAAAGCTCGCCACGCTGGAGACTTCGCCGGGGTTGCCTCCCTGTGCGGCCCATTGTTCCAGCCCGGCAAGCCAGGCCTCCACCACGCGGGCGTACATGTGACGGGAAAACAGAAGCGTCACGTTGACATGGATCCCTTCGGCGATCAACGTGCGAATGGCCGACAATCCCTGTTCGGTGGCCGGGACCTTGATCATGAGGTTCCTGCGGGAAACGCTTTGCCACAAGCGACGTGCTTCGGTAATCGTGCGGGTGCTGTCGTAGGCCAGCAGGGGCGATACCTCCAGCGAGACAAAGCCGTCACGATGCTGGCTGGCGTCGTAGACAGGCCGCAGAATGTCAGCTGCCGCCCGGATGTCGGCGATGGCAAGGTGCTCGAAAATCTCCTCCACGGGCAGATGCTCGCTTGCGAGACGGCGGATGTCGTTGGCATAGGAACTATCTGTGCGTATCGCCTTTTCGAAGATGGCAGGATTGGAGGTCACGCCTTTCACACGGTCTGTTTTTACCAGGTCCTCCAACGTACCGCTGGTGATCAGGTGGCGATCGATGTAGTCCAGCCAGAGGGATTGCCCCAGCTTGTTTATCTGGGTGAAAACGTTTGCGGTGTTTTCCATAGTCGGTTCACTTGATGCAGGGTCAAAGGGGCTAACCTAAACGATTTTTCTATTCCAAATTGTTTGAATTGGTGAAGTTTTATACTTCACAGGCTCATGGGGCCTGACAGAGGCAATGGGCGACGGAGAGAAACGGCGCATGCCCTTCAGACAGCTCGGACCACCAGGACAACGGTCCCAGGCTGTCCAGCGGCACCTCGCGCCAGAGCTGCAGGGGTGTGGACAAGGTCATTTTTATGGAGGGGGAAAGAACCCGGACCATGGCTTCATCCAGATGCTGAAGCCATCGTGCCCATCCGGTGGGTTCCACATCGAAGTAATGCAGGTGATAACCGGGCTCCAGGTGGGCGCGTGACGCTGCCGCCTGGACCGCATCGTTGAAATTGCCAGTGCGGTCCACCAGCCCCTTTTCCTTTGCCTGCTGCCCGGTCCATACCCGACCCTGTGCCACGGCATCGATGCGCTGTGGGGAGGTTTTTCTCGCTGTTGCCGCCAGGGTGGTGAACTCTTCGTAAATATGATCGACATTGCGTTGTAACAACGCCTCAAAACGGGGGTCGAGAGGGCGCAGGGGGTTGTTGGCATCCCCCAGCCAGGTGGTGGTGGTACCGCCGGTATGGATTCCCAGCTTCCC
>JAKBAT010000142.1 GCA_021808815.1 Pseudomonadota bacterium | reverse complement strand
AGGGAAGAGACCAGCAACGGGCGGTGCATCATGAGGCCAAACATGGAAACTCCGGCAAGGGCATGTCAGGGGCGTCAGCCCCCGATGTAGGACATTTCGATTTTACGCGCGCTTGGACCGGCTTCGGAACGGATTTCGGAATAGCGGTCCGTACGGTGCCGCCAGAGTTCGGACACCCTGCGGACCAGTTCGCCGTCTTCGGTGCCGGCGCGAAGCGGCGTTTTGAGATCGAGGCCGTCCGTGGCAAACAGGCAGGTGTACAACCGCCCGTCCGTGGACAGGCGCAGACGGGTGCATCCGCGGCAGAAAGGCTGCGTGACGGAAGTGATCAACCCGATTTCGCCGGCGCCGTCGCCGTAACGGTAGCGGTTGGCCACTTCGCCGGGATAATTGGGCTCCACCGGTTCGACGGCCCAGCGCTGCCGCAGCCGCGCGAGGATTTCCGATGCGCTCACCACGTCGTCCATGCGCCAGCCGTTGGTCGCGCCCACATCCATGAATTCGATGAAACGCAGGATCACGCCGCTGCCGCGAAAATGCTCCGCCAGGGCGAGCACCGCATGTTCGTTGACCCCCCGCTGGATCACCGCGTTGACCTTGATGGCGTCGAAGCCGGCGCGGCGGGCGGCCTCAATCCCTTCGAGCACCTGCGCCACGGTGAAGTCGGCGTCGTTCATGCGCATGAAGGTCGGGTCGTCCAGCGCGTCCAGGCTGACCGTGAGGCGCTGCAGTCCGGCATCGCGCAGGGACTGCGCCTTTCTGGCCAACAGCGCGCCGTTGGTCGTCAAGGTCAATTCCAGGCCCGGAATGCCGGCCAGTTGGGCCACCAGCGACTCGATCTGTTTCCGCAGCAGCGGTTCGCCGCCGGTCAAGCGGATCTTGCTCACGCCCAGATCGCGAAAAAGGCGCGCAAGGCGGGTCACTTCCTCGAAGGAAAGCAGTTCAGGGCGGGGCAGAAAAGCGTGGTCCGGGCCGAAGATTTCCCGGGGCATGCAATAGGTGCAGCGAAAATTGCACCGGTCCGTCACGGAAATCCTCAAATCCCGCAACGGCCGTCCCAACGCATCCTTTAAAAGCGGCGAAGTCATTTTCATGATAGTTGACCGGGTATTATACTGTAGGGCATGCACCGCGGAAGAGTTTTCCCCATGTACTGCCCCAGCGCGCGCCATCCCGGGAGGATGCCATGAGCGTCGCCGGCTGCATCCTGGCCGGAGGGGCGGGCCTGCGCATGGGCGGGCAGGACAAGGGCCTGCTCCAGTGGCAGGGGCGCCCCCTGATCGAATCCGTGATGGCGCGCTTCCTGCCCCAGGTCGACACCCTGCTGGTCAGCGCCAACCGCCATCTGGCGCAATACCAGGCCTACGGCTACCCCGTGCTGTCGGACGCCGAAGAAGGCTATGCCGGGCCCCTGGCCGGAATCGAGCAGGCCCTGCGCCAGGTCCACGGCTCCCACGAGCTCCTGGCCGTCGTGCCCTGTGACGCTCCCCTGCTGCCGCTGGACCTGGTGGCCCGCCTGCATAACGGCCTTGCCTCGGCCGACGTGGACATCGCCTATGTCGTCACTTCCGGGGGCGACCAGCCGGTTTTCAGCCTGATCAAGACCGGACTGGTCTCGAGCCTGTCCGATTACCTGCGCTCCGGCGACCGCAAGGTCCTGCGCTGGTATGCGCGCTGCCCGAACATCGCCGTCCCGTTCGACGACGAGCCCCTGGCTTTCACCAACATCAACACGCCGGAGATGCTCCAGCTCGGACCGCAGCCATGAAGACCCAGGAATTCGCGCCGCTGGCAAGCTGCGCCGACGAATACGATCCCCAGTCCATGACCGTCGCGCAGGCCCGCGCGGTCATCGCCCGTTACCTGAAGCCGGTCGCCGGCACCATGCGCGTCCCCGTGCGTTCGGCCCTCAACCGGGTCCTGGCGGATGATCTGCTTTCCCCGGTGGACGTGCCTGCCCATGCCAACTCCGCCATGGACGGCTATGCGGTCCGGCATGCCGACCTCTCGGCCACCGCCGAGACGGTCCTTTCCGTCTCGACAACGCTGCTGGCCGGACACCCCGGCAGCCGTCCGCTGCAGCGCGGCGAAGCCGCCCGCATCATGACCGGCGCGCCCCTGCCTGCCGAAGCCGACACGGTGGTCATGCAGGAGCATGCCCAGCGCGAAGGGGATCAGGTGCGGATTGCGCCGGGACAAAAACGCGGACAACATGTCCGCCTTCCGGGCGAAGACCTCGTCAAAGGCATGCCGGCCCTGCGCCAGGGCCAGAAAATCCGCCCCGCGGAACTGGGGCTGATCGCGTCGCTCGGCATCGGCGAAGTGCTGGTCTACCGTCCCCTGCGCGTCGCCTTCTTTTCCACCGGCGACGAACTGGCCTCCATCGGCCAGCCGCTGGGCCCCGGCCAGGTCTACGACAGCAACCGCTACACCCTGTACGGCATGCTCACCTCGCTGGGTTTCGACTGCCTGGACCTGGGCGTCGTGCGCGACCATCCCGTGGCCCTCGAAAACGCCTTCGAAGAGGCCTCCCGCATGGCCGACGTGGTCATCACCAGCGGCGGCGTTTCCGTGGGGGAAGCGGATTTCATCAAACCCCTGCTCGCGCGCCTGGGGGAAGCCGTGTTCTGGAAAATCGCGATGAAGCCGGGCCGCCCGCTGGCCTACGGCCATCTGGGCAGCAGCCATTTTTTCGGTTTGCCGGGAAACCCGGTGGCGGTCATGGTGACTTTTTACACGTTCGTGCGCGACGCCCTGCTCGCCCTTTCCGGAATGCATCCCGTCCCGCCCGTCCCGCGCCTTCGCCTGCGCACGACCACGCCGCTCAAAAAAGCCCCGGGGCGCACGGAATTCCAGCGCGGCATCGCAAGCCTCGACGCCGATGGCGAGTGGACCGTGCGCAGCAC
>JAKBAT010000141.1 GCA_021808815.1 Pseudomonadota bacterium | reverse complement strand
CCGTGCTGGGACTGTTCCTCCTCGACCTGCTGCCTTTCCTGGCCTTCTGGCAGGGTTTGCTGTCCCTGCTTGCCATGGTCCTGCACGGGGGCCGATTGTGGTTGTGGCAGCCCTGGCGCACCCTGAAGGTACCCCTGCTGTGGATCCTGCATGCGGCCTATGCCTGGATCGTGCTGCACCTGGGATTGCGTGCACTGGCCCTGTGGGGAGTGCTCCCCATGGATGCCGCCACCCATGCCCTGACCGTGGGGGGAATCGGGGCCTTGACCCTGGGCATGATGACAAGGGTGTCGCGCGGACACACCGGACGCCCACTCGTGGTTGGCGCAATGGAACGCTGGGCCTATGGTCTGATATTGCTCGCGGCACTGGTGCGGCAGATGCCTGGAGTATTCGTGCGGGTGTCCGGCCTGCTGTGGGGGTTCGCCTTCCTGCTCTTTGTGCTGCGTTATTTCCCTATCCTCACGACGCCGCGCATCGACGGTCGCGACGGTTGATGTACGCCGAGGTCAAGCTGCTGCACATGGCCTGCGCTGCCATCAGTTATGGCTTGTTCTTCCTGCGCGGTTTCTGGAAGATACGGCAGTCGCCCTGGTGGCACCTCCCCTGGGTGCGCATCCTGCCCCATGGGGTGGATACCCTGCTGCTTGCCAGCGCCCTGGCCCTGGCTTTCATGAGCGGCCAGTATCCCCTGGCACAGGCCTGGCTGTCGGCCAAGGTGGTAGGACTTGTCCTCTACATCGGCCTCGGCATGGTGGCGTTCCGGTTCGGACGGCGCCGGAGTACCGTGCTGTCCGCCTGGATCGGGGCACAGCTGGTGTTCGCGTATATCGTGGGCGTTGCCGTGAGCAAGCACCCGGGGATATTTTCTTAGGGCGAGGTCGGCAGCCCTGACACCTCGGTGAAGGTGCAGGTGCGGTTCTTGCCCTGCTGCTTCGCCTGGTGCAGGGCCTGCTGGGCCGATCCCTCCAGCTTTTCCCACTGGAACCCGCCGTGCACGGTATCGGCCACGCCCACGCTCACCGTGCTGGAGAGGGGGCTGCCGGCCACCTCCAGGGTCGTGGCGGCAAATGCCTGGCGCAACCGGTCGCCCAGGGACCGGGCTTCCAGTTCCGTGGTGGAGAGCATGAGCAGGCAGAAGCGGTTGCCCTCCTGCCGTGCCAGGTAGTCGTCCGTGCGGATGGAGGTGCGGATGACGCGGGCAAGGGCGAGCAGCACAGCGTTGCCCGCGGTGCGGCTGAAGCGCTGGTTGACCTGTCCCAGGTCATCCACGTCCATCAGCATGATCGACAGGACATTGCCGGTTCGCACGCAATGGGCGAGCAGCCGGTTGGCTTCCTCCTCCAGCCGGCGCCGGTTGAAGGTCCCTGTGAGGGGGTCATGGGAGGAGAGCTTGCGGATGTCGTCCAGGAGGCGGTCATGCACCATGAGGATGAGGCCGACCGTGATGCACAGCTCAACCAAGGTGCTCATGAAAAAGGCCCCAGTGTTGAGCGAGCTGCTCGCATAGAAGCGATAGTTGCCCTCGGCGTCCACGCTGATGAGGAGGGCACGCACGAACAGCATCGCGGCCAACAGGGCAAACATGCCCCCCGTGAACCAGTGGGCAAGGCGCAGGAGACGCTCCACCGGTACCAGCAGGGTGCGGGCACAGGCCACGCAGCCCAGGCCGAACAGGACGGAATTGGAAATGGCGCGCAGGCCCACGTCGGGCTGCAGGACACTGAACCAGGCACTTTCCAGGAAGGTGATGGTGATGAGCGTCGCAATGGCCGGCCATTGCGGGGATTTCCCCTTGAAAATGCGCAGCCCGGCATATTGCAGGCACAGGCCGGCCATCAGGAGCATGTTCCCGGCAAGGAAAGCCCATTCCACGCCCGGCCGGGGCAGGCTGTAGAAATAGGCGGGGACCAGCCCCAGGCTGATGAAGAGGCTTGCCAGCGTCCACAGGAGGAGGCTGCCCCCCTGGGGGCTCGTGTGCAGGGCGACGAGGCCCAGCAATGCCGCCTGCAGAAGGGACAGGATGGCGAACAGGACGAGGAGGGTGTGGGTGTCGAGAACCATCATCAGGACAGAGACAGGGCCAGCGCAGGCAACTGTTCCATGTGGCCGGTACAGTGGGCGGGGGCATCCACGAAACAGATGCCGGAATAACTGCCCGTGGTGATCCAGTGGTGGGGTGTTATGGAGACGCCGCGCTCCACGCATTGCCGTACCAGGGGCGGCAGCAGGCGGCGCGGGTCACCGGCGGGGTTGCCTCCCGGCTGGCGGGCCACTTCGATGCCATTGACCTGCAGGGAAAGCGTCGGGGCAAGGAAGGGAAAACCGGGGTCGTAGGGGACGGCCTCGCCCACCACCAGCAGGCCATGGTTCTGCAGGTCGGCGAGTTTCAGCAGGTCGGGCACGTCGGGCCACCCCAGGTAACGGGTGGACACCACTTCCAGGGCGAGCGCCATGAAAGCAAGTGCCTCCAGGATTTCCTCATCCGTCTGCGACAGGGTCGCGGGAGAAAACTCCCGATCGAAACGGAACGCGAGCTCCAGTTCCAGGCCGCACACGGGATGGCGGGCGAGCTGCGCTCGGGCGGGGCTTTCGAGGACGCAGGGCTGGGGCAGCGGGGCGCTCCACACCGCATCCGGGAGGGGCGCGGTCCCTACTTTCCAGCCGGCGATGGACGTGCCCATCCGGGCCAGCATCTGCTGTTGTACGTGGTAGGCGGCCTCGCGATCGGCTGGCACGTCCAGGCCCTGCCAGGCAGTGCGCTCCTGGGTAGTGAAGACGTGGGCAAGTATCCGGGACAGGGGCATGCTAGTTCTCCAGGGCCGCGGAAGGTGCCGGTGGAGACTTATCGACGACACCCACCGTGCGGGTTTCACCATGGCGGAACACCAGGAAGCGATCCGGGGCCACCTGCTGTTCCTTCAGTGCCTGCGCGAGGTCGATGGGGGGCTGGTCCAGGGGC
>JAKBAT010000032.1 GCA_021808815.1 Pseudomonadota bacterium | reverse complement strand
CTGCAGGATCTGTGCCGGCGTGGCGCCGACGCCCACCAGGCGCTGGGTTTCGAAATGGGACGTGAGCGCCCGGGCCGTGCTCTGGGTGCGCACGGCGGGGCTCACGATCATGCGGTAGGGGCCATGCAGGGAATGCTGGAGCCATTCGGCCACCCGGCGGGCCTGTTGTTCCCCATAGGGCGTGAGTGCCCGTTCGTGGTCCGGCAGGCCGTCTTCGGCCGTGGCATGGCGCCACAGGATCAGGTCCATTCGATGCCCTCCTTCGTGCCGGCCGTGAGCAGCTGGTAGCCCCGTTCGGCTTTGCTCAGTGTGGACGGTGCCAGCGGCAGGTGGGCCTGCAGCAGCGCGGCCAGGTCCGTCAGGGCGTCGCGCCGTCCCGCCACCAGTTCCAGTTCGATTTCCGCGATGGGAGCCCGGCGCGATCCGCTGCGGACTTCGCCGCGGTCGAGGTCCAGTTCCACCACGCTGCCATCGGGGCAGTCCAGGCGCTGGGCGATGCGTTCGAAATCCGTGACGAAACAGGGCACGAGGCAGGGTCCCACTTCCGGCGACTGCAGGAAGGTGCGCAGGGCCTCATCCCCGATCCCGGAAAAATCCAGGGTATGACCGTCCGAGGGAGATTCCAGTTCCTGCCGTACGGCGATGCCCGCTTCCAGGCTGCCGCGGGACTTGAGGGTCTGTACCCAGCCCTGGGGGGTCTGGCGCAGGCGCAGGGCCAGGCCATGGCGACGCAGTGCCAGCGCGGGCGTATCGTAGTAGCGGCTCAGCAGGGGTTGGGCGTGTGCCGTGCCGGTGCAGAGCGGCTGCAGGGCGGGCAGGGTGAGCACCTGCGCCAGCACGGCCGGCGTGCCCGTCAGTTTGAGCTCGATTTCCACCATCCCGGCCCTCATTCAGGCCGTTTCTGGAACTGCGCCAGGAGGAAGTCGTGGGCGCAGAAATCCGGGCCGCGTCGCCGCTGGCGTTTCCGGTACTGGCCGTCACCGGTCATTTCCCAGGTCTGGGCCGTATCCCGCAGGTAGGGCCGCAGTCCTTCGCGCAGGATGCGGCGCTTGACGCCGGCATCCAGGATGGGGACGCAGATTTCGATGCGGCGGAAGAAATTGCGTTCCATCCAGTCTGCGCTGGACAGGAAGACGTCATGGGCCCCGTCGTGCCGGAAGTAGAAGACCCGGTGGTGTTCGAGGAAACGGCCGATGATGGAAAACACCCGGATGCGCTCGGACAGTCCGGGCACGCCGGGGCGCAGCAGGCACACGCCGCGCACGATCAGGTCGATGCGCACTCCCGCCTGGCTTGCTTCGTACAGCTGTCCGATGATTCCGGGTTCGGTCAGGGCATTCATCTTGGCGATGATGTGGGCCCGTTGGCCGGTCCGGGCCACCTGGATTTCGCGCTGGATGGCCGCGGAAAGTTCCGTATGGAGCGTGAAGGGGGACTGGAACAGGCGCCGCAGGGGAGCGTGCCGGCCCAGCCCGGTGATTTGCAGGAACACGGCGTTCACGTCGGCGGTGATTTCGGGGTGGGCCGTGAACAGGCCGAAATCGGTGTAGACCTTGGTGGTGTTGGAATGGTAGTTGCCGGTGCCCAGGTGCACGTAACGGTGCAGCACCCCGTCTTCGCGCCGGATCACCATGCACATCTTGGCGTGGGTCTTGTAGCCAAACACCCCATAGACCACGTGGGCTCCCGCTTCTTCCAGCTTGGCGGCCCAGTTGATGTTGGCTTCCTCGTCGAAGCGGGCCAACAGTTCCACCACCACCGTCACTTCCTTGCCCTGGCGGGCCGCCTCGATGAGGGCATCGATCAATTCCGAATCGGTGCCGGCACGGTAGACCGTCTGCTTGATGGCCAGCACCTGGGGATCGCTGGCGGCCTGCTGCACGAATTCCACCACCGGGGCAAAGGACTCGAAGGGGTGGTGCAACAGGACATCCTTGCGGCGCAGGGCGGGAAACAGGGACGCCTTTTTTTCCAGGGTTTTCGGGATGCTCTGGGTGAAGCGGGGAAAGCGCAGGTCGGGACGGTCCACCATGTCGGCCACCTGCATCAGGCGCACCAGGTTGACGGGGCCGTTGACCCGGTACAGGGCCTGCTCGTCCAGCCCGAAAGTGTCCAGGAGAAAGCGCGCCATGGATTCGGAGCAGTTTTCCGCCACTTCCAGCCGCACTTCGTCGCCAAACTGGCGATGGCTCAATTCGCCCTGCAGGATCAGGCGCAGGTTCTTGGCTTCCTCCTCTTCGAGGAAGAGTTCGCTGTTGCGGGTGACGCGAAACTGGTAGCAGCCCGCCACGGTCATGCCCTGGAACAGTTCGCCCACGTTGGCGTGCAGGATGGAGGACAGGAACACGAAGCCGTCGCGGCAGCCCGCGATATCGGACGGCAGGCGGATGAAGCGGGGCAGGGAGCGCGGGGCCTGCACCACGGCATTGGCACAGTGGCGGCCGAAGGCGTCCTTGCCCGACAGTTCCACGGCAAAGTTGAGGCTTTTGTTCAGGATGCGGGGAAAGGGGTGGGCCGTGTCGAGTCCGATGGGGGTCAGGACCGGCATCACTTCCCGGAAGAAATAGTCCCGCGTCCATTCCCGTTGTGCCGGGTTCCAGTGGCCGCGCCGATGAAAACAGATGCCTTCCTCTGCCAGGCGCGGCAGCACGAGGGAGTTGAGCAGGGTGTACTGGTGCTCGATCAGGGCATGGGCTTCCCGGGCCACCTGTTCGTACACGAGGGCAGGCGGGAGCCCATCGGGGCCGGAGGAGGGGAGCCCCTGGTGGATCTGTTCCATCAGCCCGGCCACCCGGATCTCGAAGAACTCGTCCATGTTGCTGCTCACGATGCACAGGTAGCGCAGGCGTTCCAGCAGGGGCGTGTCGTCCGCCTCCACCAGGTGCAGCACGCGGCGGTTGAACGCGAGCAGGCTGAGTTCGCGGTTGAGGAAAGGGGAGGAAGGATGGAGCGGGTTCATCGCGTTGACCATCTTGCCCCGCGGCCGGAGTTCAGGCAAGGGCAGGGGCCTGGTTTCATAAAAGCTTCATTGGGGTATCACGGATCGGTCATGTGCGTTGCACATAGTAACAACAGATCGTAATACAGGTGAACCTTCATGCTGCATCTGGATGCGTTGCAAAACCTCCGGCCCTCGCGCCTGGTGTTTCAGTATGGCCGGTCGGCCGCCGATGTGCGGGCTGCACAGAAGTTGCGCTGGCGGGTATTCGCGGAAGAAATGGGGGCCCGTTTGTCCAGCCCCGAGCCGGGCCTGGACCAGGACCGTTTCGACAGCCTGTGTGACCACCTGCTGGTGCGCGACACCCGCAGTGGCGAGGTGGTGGGCACCTACCGCATCATCAATGCGGAGCAGGCGCACCAGGCCGGCGGGTTTTACTCCGATGCCGAATTCGACCTCTCGCGCCTCTCCCACCTGCGCGCCCAGATCATGGAAGTGGGGCGCGCCTGCGTGCACCCCGAATACCGCAGCGGTGCGGTGATCGCGGCCCTGTGGTCGGGGCTCGCCGATTACATCCGCGCCCATGGCGTGCGCTATCTCATGGGCTGCGCCAGCATCAGCATGGCCGACGGCGGACATGGAGCGGCCAGCATCTATCGCCAGCTCCGGGACCTGCATGCGGCGCCGGCGGAATGGCGCGTGTTTCCCCACTGCCCCCTGCCCCTGGAGCGGCTGGATGCCTCCGCGAACGTCGAGGTGCCGGCCCTGATCAAGGCGTACCTGCGCGTGGGGGCCTATGTGTGCGGCGAACCGGCCTGGGATCCCGATTTCAACACGGCCGACTGCCTGCTCCTGTTGCCCACCCAGCACATGGACCATCGCTATTCCCGCCATTTCCTCAAGCAATCCCGGGCCGAGTCCCGGTTCTGAACCCGGTCAGGCGGTCGCGGCCCGGCAACCCCCGGGCTTTTTTGGTACAGTCGGGTTTTCAGTCGCGGTCCTTGGCCCCATGCCCCATTCTGTCGTTGCTGCCGTGGACCTCGGGTCCAACAGTTTCAGGCTCCAGGTGTCCCGGGTGGTTCAGGGGCATCCCTATACCCTCGATTCCCTCAAGGAGCCGGTCCGTCTCGCCGCCGGCCTGCAACCTGACAAGACCCTGAGCGAAGGGTCGCAGCAACGTGCCCTGGAATGCCTGGAACGCTTTGGCGAACGGCTGCGGGGCGTGCCGCGCGATGCGGTGCGGGCCGTGGGCACCAATACCCTGCGGGTGGCGAAGAATGCGCCCCAGTTCCTGCGCCGGGCCGAAGCCCTGCTGGGTGTTCCCATCGAAGTGATCGCCGGCCACGAGGAAGCCCGCCTCATCTACCTGGGGGTGACCCGCAGCGTCCCCCGGGCCGGCGGCCGGCGCCTGGTGGTGGACATCGGCGGCGGCTCCACCGAATTCATCATCGGTCGCGGCGAAACGCCCCGGCACCTGGAAAGCCTGTACATGGGGTGCGTGAGTTTCACGGCGCGCTATTTTCCCCAGGGCAGGGTCACGGCCAAATCGTTCCGGGTGGCCGAACTGGCAGCCGCTGCCGAATTGCAGGTGCTCATGGACCGGTTTCGCGACGGGTGCTGGGACCATGCCACCGGGTCTTCCGGCACGGCCCGGGCGCTGGCGGAGATCCTCGAGCAGAACGGGTTTCCCGGGCAGGGCATCACGGCGGAAGGCCTGCAGTTCCTGCGCGATCGGCTGGTCCAGGCGGGCGACCCGCGCCAGCTCGGGCTGGCCGGCGTGCGGCCGGACCGGGCACCGGTGCTGCCGGGCGGCATGGCCATCATGTGCTCCGTGTTCCGGGAGCTCGGCATCCGGCGCATGCAGACCACCGAAAGCGGCCTGCGCGAAGGCGTCCTGTACGAATTGCTGGGGCGTTTCGAACACCAGGACATCCGCGAGGCCACGGTGCAGGCCTTCCTGCAGCGTTACCAGGCCGATCCGCAGCAGGCCCGGCGCGTCTCGGCCCTGTGCCTCGCCCTGTTCCGCAAGGCGGCGACCCCGGAGGTGTTCCGCCAGTATGCCGCCTATCTGCGCTGGGCCGCCGCCCTGCATGAAATCGGCATGTCCATCGCCCATGGGGGATATCACCGCCACTCGGCCTACATCATTGAGCATGCGGACATGCCGGGGTTTTCCCAGCCCGAGCAGGCCATGATCGGCGGGTTGTTGCAGGGGCAGCGTGGTCGCCTGGCCAAGGTGGCGCCGCGCCTGGCCCGACGGGAAGGGTGGCTGATGGTGTTATGCCTGCGCCTGGCGGTGCTGATCCACCGCGACCGCAGCGACCTGCCGGCCCCGCGCATGCGCCTGGAGGACACGCCCCGGGGCTTCGTCCTGCACCTGGGCGCGGCCTGGCTCGCCCGCAATGCCCTGTCCCAGGCCAATCTGGAGGCGGAGGTGCGGCAGTGGCAATCCCTGGGGATGCCCCTGCGGCTGAGTCCCGGGTCCACCGCGCGCCGGCGTTCCTGAGGGTCTGTAATCGTTTTGTCACATTTCCCCGGTACTCTTTCGAGAGGTCTTCTAACCGCCTTGATTTATCAATATTTTTACCGGAGAGCTGTCATGATGTTGTCATCCAGGTTGCGTCTTGCCGTATCCCTGCTGGCCTTGCTGGTACTGGGGCAGGCCCGGGCGGTGGACATCACCGGCGCGGGCGCCACGTTCCCTTACCCCGTCTACGCCAAATGGGCAGAAGCTTACCGGACGGCCACCGGCAATGGGCTCAACTACCAGTCCATCGGATCGGGGGGCGGCATCAAGCAGATCAAGGCCAAGACCGTGGATTTCGGCGCTTCCGACAAGCCGCTGACCAAGGAAGAGCTCGATCAGGACCAGCTCGTGCAGTGGCCCATGGTGGTGGGTGGCGTGGTGCCGGTGGTCAACCTGGCCGGCGTGGCTCCTGGCCAGATCAAGCTCTCGGGCGGGCTGCTCGCCGACATCTATCTGGGCAAGATCAAGCGCTGGAACGATCCGGCCATTGTCGCCCTCAACAAGGGCGTGCCCCTGCCGGCCCAGGACATCCTGGTGGTGTCCCGTTCCGACGGCTCGGGCACCACGTTCATTTTCACCAACTACCTGTCCAAGGTCAGCCCCGAATGGAATAGCGGCGTGGGCAGCGGCACGTCGGTGAAATGGCCTGCCGGCATCAACGGCAAGGGCAACGAAGGCGTGGCCTCCTACGTGCGCCAGCAGTCCGGGGCCATCGGCTACGTGGAATATGCCTATGCCCTCCAGAACAAGATGACCTACGTGGAAATGAAAAACCGCGAAGGCCAGTTTGTGGCGCCCAACGACAAGTCCTTCAGTGCGGCCGCCTCCAACGGGCACTGGAGCGCCGAAGCCGGCTTTTACGAAATCCTGACGGACGAACCGGGCAAGGCCAGCTGGCCCATCACCGGCGCCACCTTCATCCTGATGCAGAAGGTGCAGGACCATCCCGACCATGGCCGGGCGGCATTGGACTTCTTCGCCTGGGCCTATGCCCACGGCAGCAAGTCGGCCCTGGCGCTCGATTACATCCCCATGCCGGAAAACGTGGTGAAGCTGGTGCAGGCCGAATGGAAGCGTGCGTTCAAGGACGCTTCGGGCCAACCGCTGCGCTGATCCTGGTACGGCCATCGGCCGCCTTCCGATTTGTGGAGTTCCCGTGGGTGCAGGTATCATGCTGCACTCACAGCAAGCGAGTCCCATGAACCCTTCCCACATGCCGAAGGCACTGCACAACACGGCCCGCCAGGCAGGGCCGTTGCGCCTGCAGCGGCTGGGTGACTTCCTGTTCGAGAACGTCACCCGGATGTTTGCATTCCTGGTGCTGATGACCCTGCTGGCCATCCTGGCGTCGCTGGTGGTGACCAGCCTGCCGGCCATCAAGACCTTTGGCCTGGGGTTTTTGTGGTCGGACGACTGGGACCCGGTGCGTGACCGCTTTGGCGCCCTGGTGCCCATTTACGGCACCCTGGTGAGTTCGGGGATCGCCATGCTGATCGCGTTGCCCATCAGCTTCGGCATTGCCGTGTTCCTGACGCAGATGTCGCCGAGCTGGCTCAAGCGCCCCCTGGGCACCGCCATCGAATTGCTGGCAGCCATTCCCAGCATCATTTACGGCATGTGGGGGCTGTTCGTGTTCACGCCGGTGTTTTCCCATTACGTGCAGCCCGTCCTCATTGCGGTGCTGGGCCCGGTGCCGGGCCTGGGCGCCCTGTTCCAGGGTCCGCCCATGGGCATCGGCATGCTCGCGGCCGGCGTCATCCTCGCCATCATGGTGATTCCCTTCATTTCCTCCGTCATGCGCGACGTGTTCGATCTGGTCCCGGCGGTGCTCAAGGAGTCTGCCTATGGCCTGGGCGCCACCACCTGGGAAGTGGTGTGGAAAGTGGTCCTGCCCTACACCCGCAGCGGCGTGGTGGGCGGGATCATGCTGGGACTGGGGCGTGCCCTGGGCGAGACCATGGCCGTGACCTTCGTGATCGGCAACGCCCAGCGCCTGAGCGTGTCGCTGCTCGCGCCCGGCAACAGCATCGCCTCCTCCCTCGCCAACGAGTTTGCCGAGGCGGTGGGCGATCTCTACACCGCAGCCCTGATCGAGCTGGGCCTGCTGCTGTTCCTCATCACCACGGTGGTGCTGGCCCTGGCCAAGCTCATGCTGTTGCGCATGGGCCGGCAGGAAGGGGGCAAAAGCTGACATGCGTCACGAAACGGCGACTTCCCGCAAGATCTACCGGGCGCGCCGGCGCCTCAACCGGCTCAACATGGCCATGTCCGCCCTGGGGATGGCTTTCGGGTTGTTCTGGCTGGCCTGGATCCTGGTCACCCTGATCCGCTTCGGTTTCGAGGCCCTGTCCTGGTCCCTGCTGTCGCAGTCCACGCCGCCGCCGGGGAGTGACGGGGGGCTGCTCAACGCCATCGTGGGCAGCGTGCTGATGGCCGGCATGGCCACCCTGCTGGGGACGCCGGTGGGGGTGCTGGCCGGCACCTACCTGGCCGAATACGGCCGGCGCGGCTGGCTCGCGCCCGCCACCCGCTTCGTCAACGACATCCTGCTCAGCGCCCCGTCCATCGTGCTGGGCCTGTTCATCTACACCGTCTACGTGGCGCGCATGGGGCATTTCTCGGGGTTTGCCGGCGCGCTCGCCCTGTCCCTGATCGTGATTCCCGTGGTGGTGCGCACCACCGACGACATGCTCAAGCTGGTGCCCGACAGCCTGCGCGAAGCGGCCATCGCGCTGGGGGCCTCCAAGTGGAAGATGATCGCCCTGGTGTCGTACCGGGCCGCCCGCACCGGCATTGCCACGGGTGTGCTGCTGGCAGTGGCCCGCATCAGCGGCGAAACCGCACCGCTGCTGTTCACGGCCCTCAACAACCAGTTCCTGTCGCGCGACATGAACGCCCCCATGGCCAACCTGCCCGTGGTGATTTTCCAGTTTGCCATGAGTCCCTATGACGACTGGCACCGGATTGCCTGGGGCGGTGCGATCCTCATCACCCTGAGTGTGCTGGGCATCAACATCCTGGCGCGGCTGCTGTTCCGACAGAAAAATTCCTGAGACTCTGCCCATGAGTGCCCACCACAGCCCCTCCGACCCGTCTGTGCGCATTGCCGTACGCAACCTCAATTTCTATTACGGGCGCTTCCACGCCATCAAGAACGTGTCGCTGGACGTGCAATCCAACAAGGTGACGGCGTTCATCGGCCCTTCGGGGTGCGGCAAGTCCACCCTGCTGCGCACCTTCAACCGGCTGCACGAGCTCTATCCCCAAAACCGGGCCACCGGCGAGATCCTGCTGGACGGGCGCAACGTGCTCGACGCCCGCGTGGATCCCACCCTGCTGCGGGCCCGCGTGGGCATGGTGTTCCAGAAACCGACGCCATTCCCCATGTCCATCTACGACAACATCGCCTTCGGGGTGCGCCTGTACGAGCGGCTCAATGCGCGCCGCATGGACGAGCGGGTGGAGTGGGCGCTCACCAAGGCGGCGCTCTGGAACGAAGTGAAGGACAAGCTGCACCAGAGCGGCAACGGCCTGTCGGGAGGGCAGCAGCAGCGCCTGTGCATCGCCCGCTGCATTGCCATCCGGCCCGAGGTGATCCTGCTCGATGAGCCCTGTTCGGCCCTCGATCCCATCTCCACCGCCCACATCGAGGAACTGGTGCATGACCTCAAGGCGGATTACACCGTGGTCATCGTGACGCATAATATGCAGCAGGCGGCACGGGTGTCGGATTACACGGCCTACATGTACCTGGGCGAGCTGATCGAGTTTGACGAAACCGACAAGATTTTCACGAAACCCAACCAGAAAGCCACCGAAGACTACATTACCGGCAAGTTTGGTTAACCGGATATCGCGGAGCCTCCATGCGCAACAAGCTGATCGCGGGGAACTGGAAAATGCACGGGTCCCTGGTGGGCAACCCGGCCCTGCTGCAATCCGTGGCCGCCGGAGCGGCCACCCTCGCCACGGTGTCCCTGGCCGTGCTCGTTCCCTTTCCCTACCTGGCACAAACCCGCTCCCACCTGGAAGGCAGCTCCTGTGCCTGGGGGGCGCAGGATGTGAGCGACCAGCCGGGCGGGGCCTTCACCGGAGAGGTGTCCGCCGCCATGCTGCAGGATTTCGGCTGCCGTTACGCGGTAGTGGGCCACTCGGAACGGCGCGCCCGCCACGGGGAGCAGGACGGGCTGGTGGCGGCCAAGGCCCTGGCAGCGGTGGAAGGCGGACTCACGCCCATCGTGTGCGTGGGCGAAACCCTGGAGGAGCGCGAGGCCGGGAACACCCTGCCGGTGGTGTTCCGCCAGCTCGATGCCGTGCTGGACACCCTGGGCGTGCGACGCATGGCCCGGACAGTGCTGGCCTACGAGCCGGTCTGGGCCATCGGGACCGGGCGCAGCGCCACGCCCGCACAGGCCCAGGAGGTCCATGCCGCCTTGCGCCAGCGGGTCTCCGCGGCCGATTGGGTGGTGGGCAGTGGGCTGCAGATTCTCTATGGTGGTAGCGTCAAACCGGCTAACGCGCTAGAATTGATGGGATTGCCTGATATAGACGGCGCGTTGGTGGGTGGAGCATCCCTGGCGGCCGATGATTTTCTGGATATCGGACGGGCGGCCGCACGCGCCTGAGCCGGGATAGTAGGGAGTTCGAGACAGATGTGGGAAACCCTGGTGTGGCTGGTACATGTGGCGGCAGCTGCGGGCGTGATCGCCCTGGTGCTGATCCAGCATGGCAAGGGGGCTGACATGGGCGCGGCGTTCGGCAGCGGTTCGGCGGGCGGGCTGTTCGGGGCCTCCGGCGCGGCCAATTTCCTGAGTCGCAGCACGGCAGTCCTTGCCGCAGTATTTTTTTCCACCAGCCTGGTGCTGACCTGGATATCGGGGCACCATGCGGGAACGACCAGCGTCATGCAGCAACTCCCCCAGGGAGCTGCCACGACGCCCGCGCCCGTGGTGCCGGCCACTTCGGATTCCAAATCCTCCGAAATTCCGAAGTGATTCTTCCCGGCTTGGGCCGGGTGCAACAGTTGATTGTGCCGATGTGGTGAAATTGGTAGACACGCCGTCTTGAGGGGGCGGTGGCGAAAGCCGTAGCAGTTCGAGTCTGCTCATCGGCACCATGAGTTTGTGAGAACACGATGGTGCAAAATTACTTGCCAGTGCTCCTCTTCATTCTTGTCGGCCTGGCCGTGGGAGTCCTCCCGCCATTGCTCGGTCGGCTCCTGGCGCCCAGCCGGCCCGATCCCGAAAAAAACTCCCCTTACGAATGTGGCTTCGAGGCGTTCGAAGACGCGCGCATGCGCTTCGACGTGCGCTACTACCTCGTGGCCATCCTGTTCATCCTGTTTGATCTCGAAATTGCCTTCCTGTTTCCCTGGGCGGTGGTCCTGAAGGAAATCGGCATGTTCGGCTTCGTGGCCATGCTGATCTTCCTGGGCATCCTTACGGTGGGATTCGTTTATGAGTGGCTGAAAGGTGCACTGGAATGGGAGTGAGTCATGGCGCTTGAAGGGGTACTGAAAGAAGGTTTCGTCACCACCAGTCTCGATACGGTCATCAACTGGACCCGCACCGGGTCCCTCTGGCCCATGACCTTCGGGCTGGCCTGCTGTGCCGTGGAAATGATGCATGCGGGGGCGGCCCGTTACGACCTCGACCGGTTCGGCATCGTGTTCCGCCCCAGCCCGCGCCAGTCCGACCTCATGATCGTGGCCGGGACCCTGTGCAACAAAATGGCGCCGGCCCTGCGCAAGGTCTATGACCAGATGGCCGAACCGCGCTGGGTGGTGTCCATGGGCTCCTGTGCCAACGGGGGCGGCTATTACCATTATTCCTACTCGGTGGTGCGCGGCTGCGACCGCGTGGTGCCGGTGGACGTGTATGTCCCCGGGTGCCCCCCCACGGCCGAGGCGCTCCTGTTCGGATTGATCCAGCTCCAGCAGAAAATCCGTCGAACCAACACCATAGCCCGCGTGGCCTGATCGATGCCCATGTCCTCTGCTCTCGAATCCCTTGCCCAGAGCTTGTCGGAAGTTCTGGGGGAAGCCCTGCAATCCCATGTCATCCAGCTCGACGAACTGACCCTCACGGTGGCCGCCGACCAATGGCGCGAGGCGGCACGACGCCTGCGCGACGCAGCCGGCTTCGAACAGCTGATCGACTTGTGCGGCGTGGATTACGCCACCTATACCGGCTGGAGCGGGCGCCGTTTCTGCGCGGTGGTGCACCTGTTGTCCGTGCGCCATAACCAGCGCGTGCGCGTCAAGGTCTTTGCCCAAAACGACGACCTGCCGCTGCTCGACTCGGTGGTATCCGTCTGGCCGGTGGCCAACTGGTTTGAACGCGAAGCCTTCGACCTGTTCGGCATCGTGTTCCAGGGGCACCCCGACCTGCGCCGCATCCTCACCGACTACGGGTTCGTGGGGCATCCCTTCCGCAAGGACTTCCCGATCTCGGGACATGTGGAAATGCGTTACGACCCGCAGCGCAAGCGGGTGGTGTACCAGCCCATCACAATCCCGCCGCGCGAAGTGACGCCGCGCACCCTGCGCCCGGAACATTACGGGGATACCGAACGCCATGGCTGAAATCCGCAACTACACCATGAATTTCGGGCCGCAGCATCCGGCCGCCCACGGCGTGCTGCGCCTGGTGCTCGAGCTGGACGGCGAAGTGATCGAACGGGCCGACCCGCACATCGGGTTGCTCCACCGGGCCACGGAAAAGCTGGCCGAAACCCGCACCTACCTCCAGACCGTGCCCTACATGGATCGCCTGGATTACGTGTCCATGATGTGCAACGAGCACGGTTACGTGCTGGCCCTCGAAAAACTGCTGCAGGTGGACGTGCCCCTGCGGGCGCAGTACATCCGCGTCATGTTCGACGAGATCACCCGCATCCTCAACCACCTGCTCTGGATCGGCGCCCATGCCCTGGACGTGGGGGCCATGACGGTGTTCCTGTACGCCTTCCGCGAACGGGAAGACCTGGTGGACTGCTACGAGGCCGTGTCCGGGGCGCGCCTGCACGCGGCCTATTATCGTCCCGGCGGCGTCTACCGCGACCTGCCCGACCGCATGCCCCAGCACCTGGTGGAAAAGGGCGGCCGTTCCGAAGACAAGGCGCACCGGCTCAACCAGAACCGGCAGGGCTCGCTGCTGGATTTCATCGAGGATTTCACGAACCGTTTCCCGGACTGCCTGGACGACTACGAAACCCTCCTCACCGACAACCGCATCTGGAAGCAGCGCACCGTGGGCATCGGCGTCGTGTCGCCCGAACGCGCCCTGGCGCTGGGCTTCACCGGCCCCATGCTGCGGGGTTCCGGCGTGGAATGGGACCTGCGCAAAAAGCAGCCCTACGCAGTGTACGACCGCATGGATTTCGACATCCCGGTGGGCGTCAGCGGGGACTGCTACGACCGCTACCTGGTGCGCATGGAGGAAATGCGCCAGTCCAACCGCATCGTCCGGCAATGCGTGGACTGGTTGCGGCACAACCCCGGCCCCGTGATCACCGAGAACCACAAGGTGGCGCCGCCTTCCCGCATCCGGATGAAGGAAAACATGGAAGAACTGATTCACCATTTCAAGCTCTTCACCGAAGGCATGCATGTGCCGCCGGGCGAGGCGCTGGCCAGCGTGGAAGCCCCCAAGGGCGAGTTTTCCATCTACATGATCTCGGACGGGGCCAACAAGCCTTACCGCCTCAAGATCCGTGCCCCCGGGTTTGCCCATCTGGCGGGGCTCGATGAAATGGTGCGCGGGCACATGATTGCCGACGTGGTGGCCATCATCGGGACCCAGGACATCGTGTTTGGAGAGGTGGATCGCTGATCATGCTGAGTGCGCAATCGAAACAACAGATCGACCGGGAAATCGCCAAATATCCCGCCGACCAGAAGCAGTCCGCCGTGATGTCGGCCCTGCGCATCGCGCAGGAGGAACACGGCTGGTTGTCGCAGCCGGTCATGAACAGCGTGGCCGAATACCTCGGCATGCCGGCCATTGCCGTGTACGAGGTGGCCACGTTCTACGAAATGTACAACCTCAAGCCCATGGGGCGGCACAAAATCACCCTCTGCACCAACCTGCCCTGTGCCCTCTCGGGCGCCACGCGTGTGTGCGAGCACCTCAAGGCGCAGCTGGGCATCGGCTTCAACGAAGTCACCGCCGACGGTGAATTCAGCCTCAAGGAAGGACAGTGTTTCGGCGCCTGCGGCGACGCGCCCGTGCTGCTGGTGAACAACCACCACATGCATTCCTTCATGGACGAGGAGAAAGTGGACGCGCTGCTCAAGGAGCTCAAATCATGAGCGTGATACTGGGAGGACTGCACGGCGACGACGGCTGGCGCCTGGAGCGCTACGTGCAGCGCGGCGGCTACGAGGCCCTGCGCAAGGTGCTGTCCGGGATGGCGCCGGAGCAGGTGATCGACGAAGTCAAGAAATCCTCCCTGCGCGGGCGCGGGGGGGCAGGTTTCCCCACCGGGCTCAAGTGGACCTTCATGCCCAAGAATTATGTGGGTGAAAAATACCTGGTGTGCAATTCCGACGAAGGCGAGCCGGGCACCTTCAAGGATCGCGACATCCTGCGCTTCAACCCCCATGCCCTGATCGAAGGCATGATCATCGCGGCCTACGCCATGGGGGCGACCCGGGGCTACAACTACATCCATGCCGAGATCTGGTCGGTGTACCTGCGCTGCGAAGAGGCCCTCGCCGAAGCCCGCGCGGCAGGATTCCTGGGGCAGAACATCCTGGGCTCGTCCTTTTCCTTCGAACTGTTCAACCATCATGGTTACGGCGCCTACATCTGCGGCGAGGAGACGGCCCTGCTCGAATCCCTCGAGGGCAAGAAGGGCCAGCCCCGCTACAAGCCGCCCTTTCCGGCCACCTACGGCCTGTACGGCAAGCCCACCACCATCAACAACACCGAAACCTTCGCGAGCGTGCCCTGGATCATCCGCAATGGCGGCCAGGCCTTCCTCGACCTGGGCCGTCCCAACAACGGGGGCACCAAGATCTTCTCCGTCTCCGGCCACGTCAACCGTCCCGGCAACTACGAGGTGCCCCTGGGCACCCCCTTCGCCCGCCTGCTGGAAATGGCCGGCGGCATGCGCGGCGGGCGCAAGCTCAAGGCCGTGATTCCCGGAGGGTCCTCCATGCCCGTGTTGCCCGGCGAGATCATGATGCAGACCGACATGGACTACGACAGCATCGCCAAGGCCGGTTCCATGCTGGGCTCGGGGGCGGTCATCGTGATGGACGACACCACCTGCATGGTGCAGGCGCTGGAGCGCCTGTCCTGGTTCTACCACGAGGAATCCTGCGGCCAGTGCACGCCCTGCCGCGAAGGCACCGGGTGGCTGTACCGGATGGTGCATCGCATCGAGCAGGGCCGGGGCCAGCAGGCGGACCTCGACGTGCTCCTGTCGGTGAGCGACAACATCCAGGGGCGCACCATTTGCGCCCTGGGGGATGCGGCCGCCATGCCCGTGCGCAGCTTTGTCAATCATTTCCGTTCGGAGTTCGAATACCACATCACCCACAAGCGGTGCCTGGTGGACCGTCCCGAACACGTGCAAGAAAAGGTGGCGTGACCCATGGCGCTTCTCAACATTGAAATCGACGGCCGTTCCACCCAGGTGGAAAGCGGGCGCACCGTAATGGATGCGGCACGCCAGCTCGGCATCAAGATTCCCCATTTCTGCTATCACCGCAAGCTGTCCATCGCGGCCAACTGCCGCATGTGCCTGGTCCAGGTGGAAAAGGCGCCCAAGCCGTTGCCGGCCTGCGCCACGCCGGTCGCGGAAGGCATGAAGGTGCAGACCCATTCCGAGTACGCCATCAAGGCCCAGAAGGGCGTGATGGAATTCCTGCTCATCAACCATCCCCTCGACTGCCCGATTTGCGACCAGGGGGGCGAATGCAAGCTCCAGGACCTGAGCGTGGGTTACGGCGGCGGGGCCTCGCGCTACCACGAACCCAAGCGCGTGGTGTCCAACAAGGACCTGGGGCCGCTCATCGCCACCGACATGACCCGCTGCATCCTGTGCACCCGTTGCGTGCGCTACGGCCAGGAAATCGCGGGCATCATGGAGCTGGGCGTGGGCGGGCGGGGCGAGCATTCCGAGATCCTGGCCTTCATGGACCTCACGGTGGATTCCGAAGTGTCGGGCAATGCCATCGACCTCTGCCCGGTGGGTGCCCTCACCAGCAAACCTTTCCGCTTCACGGCGCGTTCCTGGGAACTGACCGGGACGCCGGGCGTGAGTCCCCACGATGGCCTGGGCACCGCCCTGGAAATCCAGGTGAAGCAGGGCCAGGCCGTGGCCCGGGTGCTGCCGCGCCACGAGGAAGCCGTCAACGAATGCTGGCTTTCCGACCGCGACCGCTTTTCCTATCAGGCGCTCGCCAGCGACGACCGGCTGACCCGGCCCATGGTCAAGCGCGACGGCCAGTGGGTGGAAGTGGAATGGGCCGAAGCCCTGCAGGCCGCAGTGGACGGTTTCAATGCCGTGCGCCGTGCCGCGGGCGGGGAAGCCCTGGGCGCCCTGGTGAGCCCGCACCAGACCCTGGAAGAGCTCTACCTGGCCCAGAAACTGATGCGCGCACTGGGGTCACACCACATCGACCATCGCCTGCGCCAGACCGATTTCTCCCTCGACAGCCTGCAGCAGGGCACCCACTGGCTGGGCATGCCGGTGGCGCAGTGGTCCGACCTTTCCGCCTGCCTGATCGTGGGCAGCCTGCTGCGCCAGGAACAGCCCCTGCTGGCCGTGCGCCTGCGGCGGGCCGCGGCGAAGGGCACGCGCGTGCATCGCATCAATCCCTGCCGGGACGATCTCGCCATGCCCGTGGGCGCGACCCTCATCGGCAAGCCGAGCGAATTGCCGGCCCTGCTCGCACAGGTGCTGCAGGCCGTGGCGCAGCGCAAGGGAGCGGCCGTGCCCGCGCCCCTGCAGTCGCTGCTCGCGGAGCAGATCTCCCCCG
>JAKBAT010000031.1 GCA_021808815.1 Pseudomonadota bacterium | reverse complement strand
GCCAACAAGATCGCCCTGGGTCACCACCGCGACGACATCGTGGAAACCTTTTTCCTGAACCTGTTCCATGGCGGCCGCCTCAAGGCCATGCCGCCCAAGCTCGTCACCGACGACGGCCACCACCTGGTGATCCGCCCCCTGGCCTACTGCCGGGAACCGGACCTGGCACGCTACGCCCGCCACATGGCCTTCCCCATCATACCCTGCGACCTGTGCGGCACGCAGGAAAACCTGCAGCGCCAAGCCATCAAGCAGTGGCTCAGGGCGGAAGAACAGGCCCATCCGGGACGGGTGGACAACATTTTCCTGGGACTGCAATCCGTGACGCCCTCCCATCTCGCCGACACCCGCCTGTTCGATTTTGCGGGCCTCAGCGCACCGGGCATCCCCGATCCTGCGGGCGACCGCCTGTTCGATGAGGACCAGCCCGAACGGGGCGCCTTGCGCCTGACCCGTGCCGAGGGGGACCGGATCCATTTCGTCCGGGCCGGAAATTTTGGTAAACTGAAGAATTCGGCTTGAGATACCCCCATGAATCCGACCCTCCACCATGCTCCCCCCAAGAAGATCAACTCCTTCTATCCGCCCCAGCGCACCCTGATGGGTCCGGGCCCGTCCGAAATCACGCCCCGGGTGCTCGCCGCCATGTCGCTGCCCTGCATCGGCTACCTGGACCCGGTGTTCGTGGACATGATGGACGAGCTCAAGATGCTGCTGCGCTACGCCTACCAGACGGACAACCAGCTCAGTTTCCCGGCTTCCGGGCCGGGCTCGGTGGGCATGGAAATGTGCTTCGTCAACATGGTCAACCCCGGGGACAAGGTCATCGTCTGCCGCAACGGCGTCTTTGGCGGGCGCATGATCGAAAACGTGGAACGCTGCGGCGGCAAGGTCGTGGTGATCGAGGACACCTGGGGCGAACCGGTGGATCCCCAGAAACTGGAAGATACGCTCAAACAACATCCGGACACCAAAGTGGTGGCCTTCGTGCATGCCGAAACCTCCACGGGTTGCATGTCCGATGCCAAGACCCTGGTGGAAATCGCCCACCGCCACGACGCCCTCACCATCGTGGACGCCGTCACGCAGCTGGGCGGCGCACCCCTGTTCGTGGATGAATGGGGCATCGACGCCGTGTACTCCGGCAGCCAGAAATGCCTGTCCTGCACCCCCGGGCTCTCCCCCGTCTCCTTCAGCGACCGCGTGGTGGCGCTGGTGCGCAACCGCAAGGAACGTTGCCACAGCTGGTTCATGGACTTGGACCTGGTGCTGGGTTACTGGGGCAACACCAACCGCACCTACCACCATACGGCACCCATCAACGGGCTTTTCGCCCTGCACGAGGCCCTGCTGCTGCTGCGCGAGGAAGGCCTGGAAAATGCATGGGCCCGCCACACGCGACACTATCTGGCCCTCAAGGCGGGGCTGGAAGCCATGGGGCTGGAATACCTGGTGAAGGAAGAGCATCGCCTGCCCCAGCTCAATGCGGTCAAGGTGCCCGACGGCATCGACGAGGCCCGGGTGCGCAAGGTACTGCTGGAGGAATTCAACCTGGAAATCGGTGCCGGCCTGGGGCCCCTTGCCGGCAAGATCTGGCGTTTCGGCCTGATGGGATATTCCGCCAAGCCGGAAAACGTCATGCTGTGCCTGTCCGCCATGGGGTCCGTCCTGATGGACCTGGGCCATCCGGTCAAGCTGGGCTATGCCGAAGCGGCCGCCCACCAGTCCTACGCCGAGCAGCACGCCCAGGCCGCAAAGCAGAAAATCAGGGTCGCCTGATCAGCGTTCCGAAAGGTGCAGGCGCTCCCAGATCACGCTGGTGAGGCCTGCCGCGTTCATGGTGTAGAAATGCAATCCCGGCGCCCCGGCGGAAAGCAGCCGGTCGCACAGGTGGGTCACCACGTCCAGCCCGAAGGCTTTGATGGAAGCGGCATCGTCGCCATATCCCAGCATTTTCATGCGAATCCAGCGCGGGATCTCGGCGCCGCAGGCTTCGGAAAAACGACTGAGCTGGGAGAAATTAGCAATGGGCATCACTCCCGGCACGATGGGCACCGTGATCCCGGCGGACTCGCATTCGTCCACGAAATCGAAATAGGCATCCGGATTGTAGAAATACTGGGTGATGGCAGCATTGGCCCCGGCCTCCACCTTGCGCCTGAAGTGCTGGATGTTTTCCTGGGCCGTCCGCGCCTGGGGATGCACTTCGGGGTACGCCGCCACCTCGATGTGGAAATGGTCCCCGCTTTCCTCGCGGATGAACTGTACCAGTTCGCTCGCATAGCGCAGCGCCCCTCCCCCCAGCGTGCCTGAGGGCAGGTCCCCGCGCAGGGCCACGACATGGCGGATGCCGTGGGCCCGGTATTGGCGCAGCACCTCGGCCAGGTGCTCGCGGGTGGCGCCGATGCAGGACAGGTGTGGCGCCGCCGGCAACCCTTCGCGCTGGATCTCGAGCACCGTGTCGAGCGTCCGCTCCCGCGTGGTGCCTCCTGCCCCGTAGGTCACCGAAAAGAATGCCGGGTGCAGCTGGGCGAGCTGCCGCCGCGTCTGGCGCAGCTTTTCCACGCCTTCCGGCGTTTTGGGCGGAAAGAACTCGAAGCTGAAAACCTTGGGATGGGCTAACTGGCTCTGCAAGATCCGGCCACGCTCAGTAACGGTAATGTTCGGGCTTGTAGGGCCCGACCGGATCCAGGTTCAGGTACTCGGCCTGGCGCGGCGTGAGCGTGGTCAGGTGCACCCCGATCCGCTTCAGGTGCAGGCGCGCCACCTTCTCGTCCAGAGCCTTGGGCAGCACGTACACGCCCACGGGGTATTTGCCCGGCTGGGTCCACAGTTCGATCTGGGCCATCACCTGGTTGGTGAAGGAGGCCGACATGACGAAGCTGGGATGCCCGGTGGCGCAGCCCAGGTTCACCAGGCGCCCCTCGGCCAGCACGATCAGGCGCTTGCCATCGGGAAACACCACGTGGTCCACCTGGGGCTTGATGTTTTCCCAGCGGTACTGGCGCAGGGAGGCCACATCGATTTCCGAATCGAAATGGCCGATGTTGCAGACGATGGCATCGTTCTTCATGGCGCTCATGTGCGCATGGGTGATGACGTCCACGTTGCCGGTGGCGGTGACAAAAATGTCCCCCAGGGGCGCCACGTCTTCCATGCGCACCACCCGGTAGCCTTCCATGGCCGCCTGCAGGGCGCAGATGGGGTCGATCTCGGTGATCCAGACCGTGGCACCCAGCCCGCGAAACGCCTGGGCACAGCCCTTGCCCACGTCGCCATAGCCCGCCACCACCGCCACCTTGCCCGCCACCATGACGTCCGTGGCCCGCTTGATGCCGTCCATGAGGGATTCGCGACAGCCATAGAGGTTGTCGAACTTGGACTTGGTCACGGAATCGTTGACGTTGAACGCCGGGCATTTCAGCTCGCCGCGTTTCATCATTTCGTTGAGACGATGCACGCCCGTGGTGGTTTCCTCCGAAATGCCGCGCACCTGCTGCAGCAGGTCGGGATACCGGTCATGCATCACCAGGGTCAGGTCGCCCCCGTCGTCCAGGATCATGTTGGGCAGCCAGCCCTCGGGGCCGAAAATGGTCTTCTCGATGCACCACCAGAATTCCTCTTCGGTTTCGCCCTTCCAGGCAAACACGGGAATGCCCGCGGCGGCAATGGCTGCGGCAGCCTGGTCCTGGGTCGAGAAAATGTTGCAGGAGCTCCAGCGCACTTCGGCGCCCAGGGCCACCAGCGTCTCGATCAGCACCGCCGTCTGGATCGTCATGTGCAGGCATCCGGCAATGCGCGCCCCGCGCAGGGGTTTCAGCGCGCCGTATTCCTCGCGCAGGGCCATCAGCCCGGGCATCTCGTTCTGGGCGATGTCGATTTCCATCCGGCCCCAGCGGGCCAGGGCCAGGTCTGCCACCTTGTAGTCGGGAATGGATTGGGGTTGGGGAGCGGCACTCATGCGGGACTCCTTGGGCATTCGGCACGCAGGGCATCGACCCGGTCCCGGACCTCCCAGGTGAATTCGGGTTCTTCGCGGCCAAAATGACCATAGGCCGCCGTTTTGGCATAAATCGGACGCAGCAGGTCGAGGGCCTGGATGATGCCCTTGGGACGGAGGTCGAAATGCTGCTGCACCAGTTCGGCCAGGCGCTCGTCGGAAAGGCGGCCCGTGCCGAAGGTATTCACCATCAGGCTCACCGGGCGCGCCACGCCGATGGCGTAGGCCACCTGCACTTCGCAGCGGCGCGCCAATCCTGCTGCCACGATGTTCTTGGCCACGTGGCGCATGGCATAGGCCGCCGAGCGGTCCACCTTGGAAGGATCCTTGCCGGAAAACGCCCCGCCGCCATGCCGTGCGGCACCGCCATAACTGTCGACGATGATTTTGCGGCCGGTGAGCCCGCAGTCCCCCATGGGCCCGCCGATCACGAAACGGCCGGTGGGGTTGATCAGGTAGCGGGTATCGCGTCGCAACAGGTGGGCCGGCAACACGGGCTTGATGATTTCCTCGATCACGGCTTCGGACAGGGTGGCGTGGGACACATCGGGATCATGCTGGGTGGAGAGCACCACGGTCTCGATGGCTTCGACCTGGTCGTCCACGTAACGCACGCTCACCTGCGACTTGGCATCGGGACGCAGGAATGGCAGGCGGCCATCCTTGCGCAACTCGGCCTGGCGCTGCACCAGGCGGTGTGCCAGGTAGATGGGCAGGGGCATGAGGGCGTCGGTTTCGTCGCAGGCATAACCGAACATCAACCCCTGGTCGCCCGCGCCCTGGTCCAGGTCGAGCCCGCGCCCTTCGTCCACGCCCTGGGCGATGTCCGGGCTCTGGCGGTTGAGGGCCGTGAGCACGGCACAGGTCTGGTAATCGAACCCGATGTCCGAGCTGTTGTAGCCGATGCGGCGCACCACGTCGCGCGCCACGTCGATGTAATTGATCTGGGCCTGGGTGGTGATTTCACCCGAAATGACAATCAGGCCGGTACTGGTCAGTGTCTCGCAGGCTACGCGTGCCCGCGGATCCTGGGCTAGAATGGCATCCAGCACACCGTCGGAAATCTGGTCGGCAACCTTGTCCGGATGCCCTTCGGAAACCGATTCCGAAGAGAATAGATAGTGACTCATGGCAAACCCTGCCCTTTTTCATGGAAATCGATGCGCTGTGGATTATAGCAGCGATTCCCTGCTCCCATGACCCTGCGTCTCGCCCTGGCCATGCTCTGGCTGCTGCACTGGCTGCCCCTGCCCGTCATCGCCCGCCTGGGGGACCTGCTGGGGGAAGTCGTCTACCGCCTCGCCCGTGAGCGGCGCCGCGTCACCCTCGTCAACCTCGCCCTGTGTTTTCCCCAATGGCCCGAATCCCGGCGCGTCGCCCTGGCGCGCGCCCATTTCCGCGCTTTCGCGAGCGCCATCCTGGCCCAGGGCGTGGGATGGTTCGCGTCGCTCGAACGCCTGCGCCGGGTGGTGCTGCTGGAAGAGGTCACGTGGCTCCAGCAGGCCCTGGCAGAGGGCCCCGTGATCCTCATGACCCCCCATTTTTTCGGGCTCGACCTGGCCGGCATCCTGATTTCGGCCGACGTGGACGTGATCACCATCAACACCAGCCTGAAAAACCACCGCCTCGACGCCCGCTTCCGTGCCCTGCGGCGACGCTGGAACCGGGGTACGATCTTCACGCGCCAGGACGGCATCCGCCCCGTGCTGCGCGCCCTCAAGCCGGGCTGGGCGCTGTATTACATGCCTGACCAGGACTTCGGCGAGCGCGAGTCGGTGTTCGCGGATTTCTTCGGCGTTCCCGCCGCCACTTCGCCCGCCTTGTCCCGGCTGGTGCGCCTCTCGGGCGCCCGCGTGGTGCCCTGCGTCATCCGCCAGGATTTCCGGGCCGGCTGCTGTCGCGTACGCTTCCATCCTCCCTGGACGGATTTTCCCGGCACGGACGACCTGGCCGATGCCCGCCGCATGAACCGGTTCATCGAAACCTGCGTGCAGGAACAACCCGCCAACTACCTGTGGAGCCACAAGCGCTTCAAGACCCGGCCCGGCGGCGCACCCTCCCCCTATGGGCGTGCGCCGGAAAACACGTTAGGATGATGCCCAACGCCTCTTCACCCGAGCGACTGATGCAGCTTCACTTCACCAAAATGCAGGGCCTGGGCAACGACTTCGTGGTGCTGGATGCCACGGCGGCGCCCCTTCAGCTGTCCCCCGGACAAATTCGCTGGATTGCCGATCGCCATTTCGGCGTGGGCTGCGACCAGATCCTCATCGTGGAACCCGCGCAGGATCCTGCCAACGATTTCCGCTATCGCATCCTCAACGCCGATGGCAGCGAAGTGGAGAATTGCGGCAACGGCGCCCGCTGCTTCGTGCGCTTCGTGCATGACCAGGCTCTGACCCGCAAGGATGAAATCCGGGTGGAAACCCTGGGGGGGCTCATCACACCCCGCCTCCAGCACGATGGCCGCGTCACGGTCAACATGGGGGAACCGGTGTTCGAACCGGATCGCATTCCCTTCCTCGCCCCGGCACGGGCACTGACCTATCCCCTCCAGGTGGGGCACCACATCCGCGAATTCAGCGTGCTCTCCATGGGCAATCCGCATGCGGTGCAGGTGGTGGCATCGGTGGCGCAGGCGCCCGTGGCAGAGGAAGGTCCCCTGATCGAGCATCACCCGGCCTTTCCCAGGCGCGTCAACGCCGGCTACCTGGAAGTCGTGGACCGCACCCATATCCGCCTGCGCGTATACGAGCGGGGCGCGGGCGAGACCCTGGCCTGCGGCACGGGCGCCTGTGCCGCCGTGGTGGCGGGCATCCAGCGCGGGCTGCTGGACGATGCCGTCACCGTCACCACCCGGGGCGGCGATCTCTCCATCACCTGGCAGGGACCGGGCCATCCGGTGTGGATGACCGGCGACGCCGTCGCCGTGTTCACCGGCACTTTCCATTTACCCGACCGCCTCAAGGAAACGGCATGACACTGAACGCCGACACGATCGCGCTGTGGCTCAAGGGCCACCCCGAATTTTTCGAAACCCACCCGGCGCTGCTGGCCGACCTGCAGCTGCCCCATCCCCACGGCACCCATGCCGTATCGCTGGGCGAGCGCCAGGTGCTGCTGCTGCGGGAAAAAAACCGCCTGCTGGACCAGCGCCTGCACGAACTGGTTGACCATGCCGAAACCAACGAACGCATCAGCGGCAACGTGCAGGCCCTGGCCCTGGCCCTGCTCCGCGCCGGCGATGTGGATGCGGTGCTGGACACACTCGCCCGCCACCTGCGGGACCATTTCGCCGTCCCGGCCTCGGCACTTCGCCTCTGGGGACTTCCCCAGGATCGCGCAGGACGCCCCGAATTCACGCCGGTGCCGGAAGCCCTGCGGGACTTCGTGCATGCCCTGGAATCGCCCCACTGCAGCCTCGACGCCGAGCACGACTGCGATCTCTGGCTCCCTCCGGAAGGCCCCGCGTGCCAGTCCTTTGCCCTGCTGCCCCTGCGCGATCCGGACACCTTTGGGGCCCTGCTGCTGGCCTCCCCCGATCCGGATCGCTTCGATCCCCACCAGGGCACCCTCTACCTCGCCCGCATCGGCACCTTGGCCAGTGCTGCCCTGCGCGCCCGAATGCCGGTGACCGACCATGTCCGCTGACGCGCTGGTGTCCGCCTATTGCACGCACCTGCGCTCCGAACGCCGCCTGTCGCCCCTCACGGAAAAACATTACGCACGGGACCTGGCCCGGCTGCTCGTACTCACGGCCTCCCAACCCCTTGATACCCTCAGCGCCCACGACATCCGGCGCGCCATCGCCACGCTGCATGGGCGCGGCCTGTCGGGGCGCAGCCTGGGTCGCATGCTCTCGGCCTGGCGCGGTTTTTTCGACTACCTGGCCCGTCATCATGGCTATCCCCACAACCCCTGCGCCCAGGTCCGTCCGCCCAAGTCCCCCAAAACGCTGCCCCACGCCCTGACGCCCGACCGCGCGGCACAGCTGATGCAGGTGCGCGGCGACGATTTCCTGGCGTGCCGTGACCGGGCCATGCTGGAACTTTTCTATTCCTCGGGATTGCGCCTGTCCGAACTGGCCGCGCTGGACGTGCGCGACGTGGACCGGGCGGAACACACGGTGCGCGTGACCGGCAAGGGTAACAAGACGCGCCTGGTGCCCGTAGGACGCCAGGCACTGGCAGCCCTCGAGGTCTGGCTTGCCCTTCGTGCCCCGGTGACGGGACCCGAAGGAGCCCTGTTCGTGACGGCACGCGGACGACGCCTGGGCCATCGCAGCATCGAAGCCCGCGTGGCGTGCCGCACCCGGGAACTGGGACTTCCCGATGCCGTGCACCCCCACGTCCTGCGCCACTCCTTTGCTTCGCACGTGCTGCAGTCGAGCGGTGACCTGCGGGCCGTCCAGGAAATGCTGGGTCACGCCAGCATCACGTCCACCCAGGTGTACACCCATCTGGATTTCCAGCATCTGGCCCGGGTCTATGACGCCGCACACCCGCGCGCCCGGCGCAAACCCTAGAAGAACCGGGTCACTCCCACCATCAGGGTACGGCGCAGGCCGTACTGGGGCGCGCCCACCCCGATGCCCGTGCCGTTGCGCAACTCATAATCGCGGTCGAACAGGTTGAGCACGGCCAGGCGTCCTTCCAGGTCGCCCCAGCCCTGGGTCTTGAAGAGATGGGTGGCGGCGCTGTTGACCGTGAGATAGCCCGGCATGGTCTGGGTATTGGCAAACCCGCTGCGCAACCCGCTGCCAAACATGGCATCGGCCGTCAGGTTGGCCCAGTCCGCCCGGTAACCCACGCTGCCGGACAAGGTGTAGCGCTGGTCATGGTCCAGGTACACCCAGTGGTTGCTGATGTACTGGAGCTCCTGCGCGGTAAAATTGAACTGCCCCGAACTGATGCCTTTCCCCTGGGCGCGCCCCACGGCCGCATTGAGCGCCCCGGTCCAGCGCTCCTCACGATACGTCCCGGTAAACTCGACGCCGTAAACCCGCCCTTCCTGGTAATTGAACCCGGAAAAAATCAGGGCGTTCCCGAACTGCCCCTCGTCCAGCAGGTTGCGCACCTTGCGGTAATACCCGTCCACGCCCAGGGTGAGCTTGTCGGACCAGAGGCGCGAGAGTCCCATGTCCAGGTAGTCCGAACGTTCGGCGCGCACCGGCGAGTTCGCGCTCACGGCCGACGCGTTGGTGGTGTTGTTGTATAGCGCCACGGTCCGGGTATCGATGATTTCGGCAGGTGGCGGCGTGAAGTAGCTGGCATACCCGGCATGGAAACGGGTGACCGGCGACCAGTCGTAGACCATGTTGAGGCGGGGGCTCACCTGGTGCTCGTTCACGAGAAATGCGTTCTGGTCGTAGCGCAATCCGTAATTGAACGTCATGTCCTGCTTGTATTTCCATTCGTCCTGCAGGGACATCCCCCAGAAGTGGCTGATGCCGCCGCTGTTGTCCACCAGCGTGGTGGGCGGCGTGGAAGCCGTGCCGAAGGCGTTCAGCTGGCTGCCTGCACAGACCTGCGACACCCCCGTGCAATACACCTGGGACGTGTTGTCGGTGAGATAGCGCTCCTGCTGCACCATGAGGGTCGCATGCAGCTTGTGGCGCTCGTCCACCTGGTAACCGTAGTCGGACTGTATGCCATCCGCCTCGTTGCGGCGGACCACGGCATTGCTCACGCCCGTGTAGAACAGGTCGCCCAGTGCAGGGTCCGGCATGTACTGCAATTCGGACAGCCGGTGGTAGAAGGAGACCTGGGCGTCCGTCACCCCATTGCCGCGAAACTGGTAGCTCGCCACCTGGAACTGGTTGAATTCCCCCTGGGTGGCGTTGAGGCTCATGGGAGAAGGCGTCGGCGTCAGGGTGGAATTGCAGCACTGGGGCACGAGGCCGGGGTTGTCCGGAATCTGGAACTGGCTTTGCGACTGCCCGAACATGAGGCTCAGGCGCTGCAGCGGATCCACGTCATAGGCAAGGAAACCGAACCCTTTCCCCTGGCGGGTCAGGTCATGGCTGGCATTGAGCGCATTGACGGGATTGTCCACACCCTGCTGGGACGTCATGACCGAGCCCGTCACGTTGTAGCTGAACCGCCCCACGGCGCCATTGGCCACGCCGCCGGTTTCGCCGTAATTGCGGCTGCCCACTTGCTGGGACAGTTCGCCGCCCGGTTCCGACCCCGGGCCGCGGGTCTGGATGTCCACCACACCGGCCGTACGGTACCCGTATTGGGCCGGCAGGGAGCCGGTCATCACCGTGAGCTTGTCGGCGATGCGGGTATCGAACACCTGCCCGAATCCCTGCAGTGAATCCGGAATCATCACGCCGTTGACGCGATACTGCAGGTTGGCGTGGTCACCCCGCACGTGTACCTGCCCAAAACCGTCCTGCACGATGCCGGGGGTTTGCAGGAGCACCTGGTTGATGGGCGTGGCGTCGCCCTGGGGCAGGCGGGCGATGTCCGTGTCCGAGAACTGGTACTGGGTGGCGCCGCTCGTGGGCGACACCAGGTTGCGCCCACTGTCCAGCTTGCTGGAAATCACGGTGATGGGATGGGCGGCTGCGACCGTTCCATCCTCCGTCCCCGCATCCGGGGGCGGCGCATCGGCGCCGTGCGCAAGCGCTGCCGCCAGAAAGGCGGCGGCATACAAGGCCGGACGTACAGGGGCGGACGATTGGAACATGGCACAACACCTCGAACAGGAACTGACGATACCCTGGGCCGGGCCCGGGGCAGGCGCCTGGGCGCCCTGGGTTCAGGAAACGCTGTCGGGGTGAGGCGGTGCCCGGGAGCGGAACCCGAGCGGCGAGGCGGCAAGGGGCGCCAACGCCAGGAAAGGCTGTGCAAAGGCCGTGCGGGGCGCCGCTGCTGCCGCCTGGAAGGACGTGGCCCCGGCGCAACTCGCGAGCGTGAGGGCGTCGAACAGCTGGCAGTTGTGGTTCTGCTGGACTCCCGCCGCCCCATGCGCTCCCTTGGGTGCGGATGCGGCAACCGCAGGATCCCCGTGCACCACCCGGTGCACGAAGCCGGACATCTGGGTTCCGAGGAGGCAGGCAAACAACAGCACCAAGCCAAAGCGGGCGACGGTCGTACGCATGCGAAATGTGCTGGAAAGGGTCATGGGATCAGGGTTGGGACAGGTCGATCTTCCGCCAGGCGCCGGATTGCCAGCGCCACCAGAGGCCCAGTCCCAGCGCGACAGTATACACGAGCGCCGCGAGCCAGCCACCCGTGGCCCCCAGTCCCCACTGGGGCAGAAACCCGACCCAACCCTGCCCCGCGGGAAACGTCAGGGCATGGCACAGGGGCAGAAACAGGCCTGCCGACAGCAACAGCAGCAGCACCGTGGGGAAACGCACGTCCCCCGCACCCCGCAGGCAAAAAGCACTGCCCAGGTTGAGGGCATCGAAGACCTGGTAGCCGGCCGCAATCCACAGCAGCTTGAGGCTCAGCGCCGTCACCGCCGGCGCCAGGTCCCCGGACCCGCCCACGAACGGGGGCACCACCCAGGCGCCCCCGAACGCCAGTCCGAGGCCCAGCACCCCCATGTAAATCACCACCATGCGCAGGATGACGCTGGCACAGCGGCTCGCCCAGGCCTTGTCGCCCGCGCCGATCGACTGCCCCACCAGGGTGGTGCCGGCCAGCGCAATGCCGATGGCCGGCAGATAGGACACGGAGGTGATCATCATGACGATCTGGGTTGCCGCCCCGTCCACGGCGCTCAGGCGCACCTGCATGAGCTGGAACAGCGCCAGCCCGATCACGTCCATGGCCGGGAACATCCCGGTGGGGATGCCCAGTGCAAACACTTGCGCAATGCCCGCCCACTCCGGCTTCCAGGTGGCGCGCGTATCGAACTCGGCCTGGAAGCGCTGCCCCAGGAAAACCGCCAGGCCCAGCACCGCGCCCAGCAGCAGCGCCAGGCTGCTGGCCATGGCGGCCCCGGAAATGCCATAGCCCAGGCGGAATATGAACCATTCGTTCATGGCGGCGTTGGCGAGCGCCACCAGCACCATGATCCAGAACGTATAGCGGGGCCGGCCGATGCCGTTGAAAAAGGAATTGAGCGAGAACAGCACGGCCGACACCGATCCCCCCAGCATGCGGGGTACCCAGAAATCGTTGGCCAGGGACAGCACCTGGGGCTCGAGCCCGAACAAGGACAGGATGGTCGGCCCGCCCCAGGCCGCCAGCAGGAACAGGGGCGTGGTCATGAGCGAGCCCCACACGCCGCACCAGGTGGTGTGGGCGGCGGCCCGCAGGCGACGCGCGCCAAAATGCTGGGCCACCAGCGTCTGCACCCCCAGTCCCACGCCCCCCAGCACCAGGTAGAACACGAATACCAGGAAATAGCAGGCGCCCACGGCCGCCATGGCTTCCATGGAGATGCGCCCCACGAACCAGGTATCGGTGAGATTCAACACCACCTGGATGCTGCTGTTGAGGAACAGGGGAAACGCCAGCGCCACTACGGCCCGCAAGTCCACATGGCGGCGGCCGGCCGCGTCCCAGCGCACGGCAGGCAGATAGGATGCGGTCATGGGCCGGGCGGGTGCACGCGTTCCCCGCGCAGGAGCAGGGGGCTACCCAGCACCATGCCCCCCAGCACCAGGGCATTGAGCACGCCCGTGGCCAGGAACAGCTGGGGCAAGGTGCAGCCCAGGCCCAGCAGGGTCCCTGCTCCCAAGGCCGACAACACCATGAACAGGGCATTGAGCAGGTTGGTAGTGCCCAGCACCCGCGCCCGCAGCGCCACCGGGGTACGCCCCTGGATCAGGCTGTAGAGGGGCACGATGTAGAGGCCGGCGGAGAAGCCGATGCCCAGGGTATCCAGGAGCACGTGCACGCCCAGGGCACTGTGCAGGAACACCGGCAAGGGCAGGTGCGCCGGCAGGACCGCCGGCCCCTGCACGCCCGCCAGGTCGCAGGCCCCCAGGGTCATGCCGAGGCCTCCCAGCGGGACGGCGCTCCACTGCCAGCGCCCGCGCAGGGCCGCGCCGGCCAGCAGGGAGCCCGTGCCCACCGAGAGCGTCAACCCCGTCCACAACAGGGTCACCAGGGTTTCCGCACCGCCCAGCACCTCGCGGGTATAGACCGGCAGCTGGGTCAGGAACGTGGCGCCGTAACACCAGAACCAGGAATTGCCCAGCATGGCCACGAGCAGGGTGCGATCCCGCGCCGCCATCCGCAGCTGGCGCCAGGCCTCCCGCAAGGGATTGGCGCTAAAGCGCAATTCCGGGCTGGGCGGCGGGGCTGCCGGAATGGCACGGCTCGCCGCGTACCCCGCCAGGGCCACCACCAGGACAGCCCCGGCCACCCAGGGGCGCCCGGCCGGGCCCCACCCCATCAGGATTCCTCCCAGATTGGTCCCCAGCAGTATGGCCATGAACGTCCCCATTTCGATCCATCCGTTGCCCAGCGACCACTGGTGCGGCGGCAGGTGCTGGGGCAGCAGGGCGAATTTCACGGGGCCGAAGAACGTGGAATGGCACCCCAGCAGGAAAATCACCAGCAGCATGGCTCCGAGGTGCTGCGTTACCAGCGCCGCGGCGCCGGCCGTCATGAGGGCCACTTCCAGCAGCTTGATCGCACGCGTGAGCCGGGCCTTGTCCCACTTGTCGGCACATTCCCCTGCCGTGACGGAAAACAGCAGGAAGGGCAGGATGAACAGTGCGGCAATGCCGTTGATCACCAGCCCGGGACCGAACCCTGCCACGGTAGGTCCGCCGAAGGCCACCATCAGCACCACGGCATTCTTGAACAGATTATCGTTGAAAGCCCCACAGAACTGCGTCACGAACAGCGGGCCGAAACGGCGCTGGAACAACAGCCTCAACGGCATACCACCCGGACGAACTTGCGCTTGCCCACCTGCAGCACCACCGTGGTACCGGCCGCCAGGGTCAGCCCCTTGTCCTCGAGGCGGGCGCCATCGGCACGCACCCCTCCGGCCGCGATCATGCGCAAGGCTTCGGAAGTGCTGGCCGTGAGGCCCGCCTGCTTCAGCACCTGGGCAATGGGCAGGCCCGCGGGGCCGGCCTCCAGCACCACTTCCGGAATGTCCTCGGGAATGGCGTGACCCCGGAAGCGGGCCTCGAAATCCGCGAGGGCCTCTTGTGCCGCCGCCTGTCCATGAAAGCGGGCCACGATTTCCTGGGCGAGCGCCACCTTGACGTCGCGCGGATTGCGTCCCGCTTCCACCTCGCGCTGCCATTGCCGGAGGGTGGCGAGGGGTGCGAAGGACAGCAGTTCCAGGTAGCGCCACATGAGGGTATCGGAAATGGACATGAGCTTGCCGAACTGCTCCCGCGGCGCTTCGTCGATGGCGATGTAATTGTTCATGGACTTGGACATCTTGTGGACGCCGTCCGTCCCTTCCAGCAGGGGCATGGTCAGGATGCACTGGGGCTTCTGCCCATGGTGCTTCTGCAGTTCGCGCCCCATCAGCAGGTTGAATTTCTGGTCCGTGCCGCCCAGTTCCAGGTCGGCCTGCAGGGCCACCGAATCATAGCCCTGCACCAGGGGGTACAGGAACTCGTGCAGGGCGATGGGCTGTTCGGCCTGGTAGCGCCGGGCAAAATCGTCCCGCTCGAGCATGCGTGCCACGGTATGGGTGGCCGCCAGCCGGATGATGCCGGCCGCCCCCAGGGGGTGCATCCAGGTGGAGTTGAACGCCACAGTGGTGCGTTCCGGATCGAGGATGCGGAACACCTGTGTCCGGTAAGTGGCCGCATTGGCGGCAATCTGTTCCGGGGTGAGGGGCGGGCGCGTGGCATTGCGTCCGGCAGGATCCCCGATCAGCCCGGTAAAGTCGCCGATCAGAAAAATCACATCGTGGCCCAGATCTTGCAGTGTCTTCAGCTTGTTGAGGAGCACCGTGTGCCCGAGGTGCAGGTCGGGAGCCGTGGGATCGAACCCCGCCTTGACCCGCAAGGGTTTGCCCTGACGCAGGCGTTCGGCCAGCTCGGCCTCGGGCAGGATCTCGTCGGCCCCGCGCCGGATTTCTTCGGGGATCTGCGCTTCAGTCGATGTGACATCTTGATATTTCATGGGAATTTGTGGCCAAACATGGTTTCTGTTAGACTGGATCGGATGAAGTACGTCACCTTATGCGCCCGGGCGCTGAATCGCTGGATTCTAGCGCAAAAAGCCTCTCTCCATGGTTCCGATTCCCGCCTGAGCGGGATGGTGGCCACGTTGCTGATCATGCTGTTCGGCGTGGCGACTGCCTTTGGCATCACGCCGGGCACCACGCCCCATCCCATTGCCCTCTCTCCCGTCATCGAGGACATCACGCAGCAGGCCGCGAGCCCGGTTGCAACGCCGGGGGTGTATACCCAGCAGGACCAGGTCCGCAACGGCGACACCCTGGCTGCCCTGCTGTTCCGGCTGGGCGTGGATGACACGGCCGCACTGGACTTCATGCGCCAGGATCCCCTGGCCCGCAACATCTACCAGCAGCTGTCTCCCGGCAAGCCCATTCGCATCCAGCGCCTGGCCAATGGCGACCTGGTCAGCCTGCGCTTTCCCCGCGACGAGCACAGCACCCTCGTGGTGGAACGCAACGCGGAGCAGTTCCACGCCTCGGAAGAGCGCGTGGGCAGCCTGCATCGCGTGCTGCAGGCCTCCGGCCGCATCCAGAGTTCCCTCTTTGCCGCCGCCGACAGTGCCGGCATTCCCGACAGCGTTACGCGGCAGCTGAGCCACCTGTTTTCCACGGACATCGACTTCCATAACGACCTGCGCGCGGGCGACACGTTCTCCGTGGTCTATGAAGCGAACCAGGATGACTTCGACCAGGTGCATCCGGGACGCATCCTGGCGGCCGAATTCGTCAACAAGGGCGTGGCGATCCGCCGCATCTACTTCGACGGCCCGGACGGCGGCGACTACTACACCCCCAGCGGCCAGGGCGTGCGCGCTTCCTTCCTGCGCTCCCCCATCGAATTCTCGCGGGTGACCTCCGGCTTCAAGGCCGAGCGTTTCCACCCCATCCTCAAAACCTGGCGCGCCCACAAGGGCATCGACCTGGGAGCCCCCATGGGTACGCCCGTGGTGGCCGTGGCCAGCGCCACCGTGACCTACGCCGGATGGCGTAACGGCTACGGCAACGTGATCGAACTGCGTCATGGCGGCAGCATCGACACCGTCTACGGCCACCTCTCGGCCTTCGCGACGGGCGTGCGCAACGGTGCCCACATCACGCAGGGACAGGTCATCGGTTACGTGGGCATGACAGGACTCGCCACCGGACCGCACCTGCACTACGAATTCAAGATCGGCAACGTCCAGTACGATCCCCAGGGGCCCGCCGTACCCCGCCATGCCACCGCGAGCTTGAGCGGTCATGCCAGATCCCAATTCCTTGCGGCCACTGCGCCCCTCGTCCAGGAACTCGACGCCATTCGTGGCGATACCCTCGCCAAGTTCGAATAATCCATGAGCGCCGAGGTCTATGCGGGGCTCATGTCCGGCACCAGCCTGGACGCCGTTGATGCTG
>JAKBAT010000030.1 GCA_021808815.1 Pseudomonadota bacterium | reverse complement strand
ATGTGCGACAAAGGTGGGGGTAAAGATGCGCATGAACCCCGCCAGCACAACGAGTTGGGGTTGATGGCGATCGATCTCCCGCACCAGCGCCTGATCAAAGGCCTCCCGTGCCGCGTACGATTCGTGATCCACCACCACCGTGGGAATGCCTTGCGCCGCTGCAAGCTCAAGCCCTGGAGCCTGGGGGCGATTGCTGATGACCGCTGCCACCTTCAGGGGAAGGCAGGCCGCCAGAAGCGCTGCCATGTTGGAGCCGCGCCCGGATATCAGGATCACGATCCTGGGAAGCATGGCCATCAGGCCACCCGGGTTGGCGCCTCGTGCCCGGCGCGCGGCACAATGGCGCCGATCACCCAGGCCTCCAGCCCTTGTTGATCGAGAAAAGACAGGGTTTCGGCACGGTCAGCAGGCGATACGATCAGGGTAAAGCCAATGCCACAGTTGAACACCCTGAACATTTCATCGCGGGAAACACCCCCTGCCCGGGCCAGCCAGGTAAATACCGGGGGCATGGGCCAGCTGTCGGCTTGCAAAACCGCTGCCAGCCCTTCCGGCAACACCCGTGGCACATTATCCACCAGCCCACCTCCCGTGATGTGCGCCATCCCTTTGACGGTGACCTTTTCCATCAGGGCCAGCACGGGTTTGACGTATATGCGGGTCGGCGCCATCAGGAGGTCGGCCAGGGGCGTTGCCTCGTCACTGCCTGGAATGGGTTTGTCGAGGGGCACCCGGGCGCGCTCGACGATTTTCCGGATCAGCGAGAACCCGTTGGAATGCGGGCCGCTGGACGCGACACCGATCACCACATCTCCCGCCGTGATGGTATGGCCATCGATCAGACGCGACTTCTCGGCGATCCCCACGGCAAACCCTGCCAGATCATATTCCCCTGACGGGTACATGTCGGGCATTTCGGCCGTTTCACCGCCAATCAGGGCGCAGCCTGCCTGTTCGCAACCCCGGGCAATGCCTGCGATGACCGTTGCTGCCGTATCCACATCCAAACGGCCACAGGCAAAATAGTCCAGGAAAAACAAGGGTTCTGCTCCCTGTACCAGAATATCGTTAACACTCATCGCCACCAGATCAATGCCAACCGTATCGTGGCGATTCAAATCGAAGGCCAGGCGCAATTTGGTCCCTACGCCATCGGTGCCGGACACCAGGACGGGTGCCTTGAAGCGCTGCCCGATTTCCACGAGGCCAGCAAAACCGCCAATCCCTCCCAACACTTCAGGGCGCAAGGTACGCTTGGCAAACGGTTTGATACGCTCCACCAGCGCATCTCCAGCGTCAATGTCGACGCCAGCATCACGATAGGACAATCCGCCCTCATTGGATGGTGAATTGGGCACAATGGCTCTCCAGAATAATCGCCCCCGGCAAGAAGGATGCGACCTGCTAAAATGCGATCTTGGGTAAACAATGCCTTACCGGCCCCAAATTCTATCGCAAATGACTACGACTCGCCCTGAATCTGTCTTCAACTCGCGTGTATTGATTGTGCTGGCCCTCGTGGCTGGCCTGGTGTACACCCTGTCCGCCATCCTGATGCCATTCGTGCTGGGGATACTGCTCGCGTACGTCTGCCACCCCTTGGCCCAGAGGCTGCTTCGCCGAGGTTGGCCTCCGGCGCTCGCCGCATTGCTGGTGATGCTGATCCTGGGCGTCATCGTCGGCGCTTTCGGGGTATTGGTACTTCCCATGCTGTACCACGAACTGAATATGCTGACCGCAAAACTGCCTGCCCTGATCAATGAACTCCTGGCGTCTTCTTCGCCCGTACTCCAACAATCGCTGGGCATCGACCTGACCACCAACCTGGATCAACTCCGTGCCATGCTGCTGCAAAACATCGGGGTCACCGAAGCAGCCCTGCAAAAAATCATGCGTTCGGCAGGCGAAGGCGGTGCCTGGATCCTGAGCCTCCTGTTGTCACTGCTGCTCGTGCCCGTGGTCCTGTTCTATCTGCTAAAGGACTGGACCGCCCTCCTGAGCACCCTGAAAAACGCAACGCCATCACAGCATCGTCCTGCCCTGGAAGCTTTTGCCCGGGACATCGATGCGGTACTGGGCCAGTTTCTGCGCGGGCAATTGCTGGTCATGGCCGTCATGGCAACCTACTACGGCGCGGGATTGCACCTGGTAGGATTGCATTCCGGGTTGGCTCTCGGCATTGTCACCGGGCTGCTGGTGTTCATTCCTTACGTGGGCGTCTTTTCAGGATTCATCCTCTCCCTGCTGGCAGCACTGATGCAGGGGCCGGGGCTGGACCCGGTATGGCCGGTATTGGCCGTCTTCCTGCTGGGACACGTTCTGGAAGGCACGTTGGTGACCCCCCGACTGGTGGGCGAACGCATTGGGCTGCATCCCGTCATGGTCATTTTTGCATTGATGGCCTTTGGCACGCTGCTGGGGTTTTTCGGTGTCGTGATCGCATTGCCTGCCTCGGCAGTCCTGCGGGTGACCTTCAGCCGCCTGCGCGACGCACTTGCACGGGATGGTGGTGCCGCCTGATGCGTCAGTTGGTACTCGACATCATTCCCGGCGATCCACCCCGATTGGATGATTTCGTCGTCGGGCGCAATGCCGAAGTGGTGGACACCCTGTCCCGCTGGGTGGATGCTCGGGAAGAAGAACGTTTCGTTTATCTGTGGGGCGAACCCGGTGCCGGCAAAACCCATCTGCTGCGATCGCTCGCCCCGCATCGTTACGTGGCCTGCAGTCCTGCCCTCTGCCTTCATCCAGACCCTCACCCGCTGCTGCTGGTTGACGATGTGGCGCGACTTTCCCCGCAGGGGGCTGAATCCCTGTTTCATCGTTTCAATGAACGTCGCGACGAGGGAGCCCGGCTTCTGGTCAGCGGCCCCTGCCCCCCAAGCCAGTTACCCCTGTTGCCTGACCTGTCCACACGACTGGGTTGGGGCCTGGTATTGCGATTGCATCCCCTGGACGATGAAGAAAAGCTTGCCGCCCTGCATCAACGTGCAGCCCGTTTCGGACTGACGCTCTCCAGCGATGCGGCGCAATACATACTGAACCACTGGGCACGCGACATGGGCTCCCTGTTTTCCCTGCTGCACGAGCTCAACCGCTGGTCATTGTCCCTGCACCGCCCGACGATTTCCATTCCGCTGGTAAAACAGGCCTTGGCCGTCCTTCAATTTCATTCCGTGCCTCCCCAATGCGACTGACTCTTTTTGACCTCGACAACACACTGCTGTCCGGAGACAGCGATTTTGAGTGGGGGCTATTCCTTGCATCCCAAGGCGTTCACGACCGGGAAGCCTACGAAGCGCGCAATCTGGAATTTTATGAATCCTACAAGGCCGGGACCCTCGACATTGACGAGTTCCTGCAGTTCCAGCTGGGCCCGCTGGGGCGCCATCCCCGTGTTGAGCTCGACCGCTGGCACTCGCAATTCATGCAGCGGCATATTCTCCCCTTGATATCCAGCGATGCACGCGATCTGGTTCGGACGGAGCAATCCCGATCCGACCTGGTCGCCATCGTCACCGCGACCAACCGCTTCGTGACGGGCCCCATTGCGGCCGCCTTGAAGATCACACATCTGGTGGCCACTGAACCCGATGTGAACGACGCCGGGGAATTCACCGGAAAAGTCCGTGGCACGCCCTGCTTCCGGGAAGGGAAAATCGCCTGCGTCGAAAACTGGCTGTACAGCTTGGGACGACACTGGAGCGATTTCGATACCACGGTCTTTTACAGCGACTCCCTGAACGACCTCCCACTGCTGCAACGCGTATCCCACCCGGTAGCCGTCAACCCGGACGCAACGCTGCGCGCCCATGCAGAGGCGGCACATTGGCCCATTATCGAACTGACAGCATGATGCAATGATTTCCAATCTGATCAAAAAAGTACTGGGCATTGCTCCCAGAGCACCCTCCCCGAAATTGCGCCGGGTTCCTGCCGAAACGCATGGCCTGCGTCCCGAATCCATCAGTGGTTGCGCACTACGGGTCGTTAAAACCCTTCAGACAGCCGGTTTCAAGGCCTACATCGTGGGAGGGGCCGTACGCGACCTGCTGATCGGAAACAGCCCGAAGGACTTCGATGTGGCGACCGATGCCACCCCCGAGCAAGTACGACAGCTGATACGACGTTCCCGCATCATCGGTCGCCGGTTCCAGATCGTGCATGCCATCTGCCATGAGGAAGTGGTGGAAGTCACGACGTTTCGGGGTGCCGGCCGCGAAGACGATCACCAGCAAACGGATGAGCACGGTCGCATTACGCGCGACAACGTATTCGGCACCATCGAGGAAGATGCCGAACGACGCGATTTCACGGTCAACGCACTGTACTACGACCCGATCAGCAACGAAGTCCTGGACTACTTCAACGGGGTCGCAGATCTGCACGCAAAGCGCCTGACCATGATCGGCCAGCCCGCAACACGCTATCGGGAAGACCCCGTCCGTATGCTCCGGGCCGTGCGATTCTCCGCAAAACTGGAATTCCAGCTGGAGGCCGCCACCCAGGCCCCCATTCGGGAACTTGCCGATCTCCTGCTCAATGTCCCGGAATCCCGGCTGTTCGATGAAATCCTGAAGCTCCTGTTGTCTGGCCACTCCCACGCCTGCCTGTCACGCTTGCGGGCGGAAGGGCTCCATCATGACCTGCTGCCACTGCTGGATCTGATCCTGGACGAACCCCAGGGAGAAAAGTTCATCCGCCAGTCGCTGCAGAATACCGATCAGCGCATTCTCGAAGGCAAACCCGTCTCGCCCGGTTTCCTCTTTGCCGCCTTGTTATGGCATCCGGTTCTCGATAACTGGAAGCAACGCCAGACCCAGGGCGAAAAGCCCATGCCGGCACTGTTTGCCGCCATGACGGAAACACTGGAAGCCCAGCGCAAAAAACTGGCCATCCCACGCCGCTACGATGCCATCATGAAGGAAATATGGTCGCTCCAGCCCCGGTTCGTGCAGCGTTCCGGGCTACGGCCCTTCCGGTTTCTGGAGCACCCCCGGTTCCGCGCTGCCTACGATTTCATGCTGCTACGTGCTGACAGCGGCGAGATTGCCGAGGACATTGCAGACTGGTGGACCGATTTTCAGCAAGTCGGGCAGGAAGAACGTGACGCCATGCTGATCAGCGAAGAAGCGCCGAAACGCAGCCGTCGCCGGAGACGTCGATGAGCCACATTGCCTTTATCGCCCTGGGCAGCAACCTGGATGATCCACAACAGCATATCCGACAAGGCTTCATCGACCTGGGCGCCCTCCCGCAGACACATCTCTCCGGTCAATCCCGTCTGTATCGAAGTGCTCCTGTGGGCTATGCCCACCAGCCCGATTTCATCAACGCCGTGGCCCGGATTGACACTGGGTTCGCCCCTGAAGCCCTTCTCGATGCTTTGCTGGCCATCGAGGCCCGTCATGGACGGCAGCGGGAATTCCCCAATTCACCCCGCACGCTGGACCTCGACATACTGCTTTATGACGATTGTCTGCTGCATTCAGCCCGGCTCACCATTCCGCACCCGCGCATGGGAAACCGTGATTTCGTGTTGCGCCCGTTACACGAGCTGGCGCCCAACCTCCTTGTACCCGGTTTGGGGCCACTGTCATTGCTGCTGAATCAATGCCAAAGCCAGCAGGCCTTTCCACTGGAGGCAAGCGTTTCATGACGCTCCCCGAAAAATTCCGTTACATCGTCGTGGAAGGTCCTATTGCTGTTGGCAAAACTACCCTTGCCCGGCTGCTCGCCAGGCAGCTGGATGCCCGACTGATGCTGGAGGATGCGCAGTCAAACCCTTTTCTCGAACGCTTTTATCGTCAACCGGAACGTTATGCTTTTGCGACCCAGATGTTTTTCCTGTTTCAACGCTCGTTGCAGGCAAGCGATCTCAAGCAACGCGACCTGTTCGATACTCCCACGGTGTCCGACTTCCTGCTGGACAAGGATGTACTGTTTGCCCGCATGAATCTGGCTGAGGACGAACTGGAGCTGTACCAACGCATGTACCAATTCTTGCAACCCCATACGGCCGTACCCGATCTGGTCGTTTATCTGCAGGCACCAGCGGATGCCCTGATCGAACGGGTGCGTCGTCGTGGCTGGGCCGTGGAGCGCCCCATTTCAGAACGTTATCTGCACCAGGTCGCCGAAACCTACGCAGAATATTTTCATACATACGATGCCTCGCCTCTGTTGATCGTCAACAGCGAACATCTCAACTTTGTGGACCAGCCAAACGATTTCAACCTGCTACTGGAACGCATTGGGAACATGCGCAGCCGCAGGGAATTCTTCAATCGCCGTTAGCCATGAGACAGGAGCCTGCATGGAAGTGATTCATACCGTGGCGGCATTGCGCAGCCGACTTGCCGACGAGCATCAAGTGGCCCTGGTTCCCACCATGGGCAACCTGCACGATGGGCATATCGACCTCATTCGAATTGCCAAACCCCGTGCCGCCTGCCTGGTGGCCAGCATTTTCGTCAACCGGCTGCAATTTGGCCCAGGGGAAGATTTTGATCGTTACCCTCGCACGCTTGCCAGTGACTGCGAACGACTTGCCCAGGCCGGCTGCAACATAGTATTTGCCCCCGACGAGCAAGAGGTCTATCCTGAACCACAGGAATTCACGATCGACCCTTCCCATATCCAGAACGAACTGGAAGGGGCGTTTCGGCCAGGGCATTTTCGGGGAGTGGCGACCGTGGTGCTGAAGCTCTTCAACATGGTCCAGCCGCAGATTGCCATTTTCGGCAAGAAAGACTACCAGCAATATCTGGTCCTGAAGGAAATGGTGAAACAGCTGGCGCTGCCAATCGAAATCATTCCGGCCGAAACAGTGCGGGCACCGGATGGTTTGGCCTTGAGTTCCCGCAACAACTACCTCTCGCCCGAGGAACGCCTGGAGGCTGTCAGCTTGTACCAACAGCTTGAAAAAATTCGGAACGCTGCACTGGCTGGACGGCGCGATTTCTCCGCACTGGAGTCGGAAGCGACCTACTGGCTGAATGCACAGGGCTGGAAAGCTGATTACATCGCCATTCGTCAGGCGGCAGATCTGCGCAAAACCGATGTATCGAGCCGTAAACTCGTGATTCTGGGGGCGGCCCGTCTGGGCAAGACCCGTTTGATTGATAATGTCGAAGTGGATTTGTCCTAAAACTCAACAGCTGGGGGATAGCCATGGAAATTTCATCCATTCGCGAACGCATTGCCCGTCTTCAAACCGAACATCGCACCCTGGATAAAAAAATTCTCACCCAGATTCAAAGCTTCCAGCAGGACCAGTTGGAACTTCAGCGTCTCAAAAAAAGAAAACTTCTGCTCAAGGATCAGATTGCCGCCCTCGAAGCGAGCCTGGTTCCCGACGTCCCCGCCTGAACTACAGTCGCTCCTGAACCCAGCCCGCCACGGAGGCCAAGGCCTGTGGGAGGCGGGCCGGGTCAGTTCCTCCTGCCTGGGCCATGTCGGCACGGCCTCCCCCTTTCCCGCCCACCTGCTGCGCCACAAAATTCACCACGTCGCCAGCCTTGAAACGGTCTGTGAGGGAAGGGGTAACCCCTGCCACCAAACTCACTTTCCCGTCGTTGTCCGTCCCCAGCACGATAATGGCGGAATCAAGCCGTTCCTTCAGCGCATCCAGGGTTTCGCGCAGTATTTTGGGGTCTGCGCCGGGCAGGGCCACGGACAACAGCTGCACATCCGCAAGACGCACCACCTGACTCACGAGATCTGCACTGTCACTGGCTGCCATTTTTGTTTTCAGCCGGTCCAGTTCACGTTCGAGCGTGCGCACATTCTCCAGAACCTGTGTCAGCCTGGCGGAGACCTCATGGGGTTGCGCCTTGAGTCGCCGGGCCACTTCGCCTAATTGATCCTGCTCGCGATGGGTTATCGCCAGCGCCCCGTCTCCCGTGACTGCCTCGATGCGACGGACTCCTGACGCAACCCCTGACTCGGCCACGATCCGGAACAGACCGATATCACCTGCCCGGTGCACATGGGTGCCCCCACAAAGCTCTGTGGAAAAATCTCCCATCGCCACTACCCTGACCTCATCACCATATTTTTCCCCAAACAGTGCCATGGCCCCTTTTTTCAAGGCATCGTCGTATTTCATGACGCGCACTTCCACTGGATGGTTGTGCCGTATTTCCTGATTCACCAGGTCTTCGATGGCACGCAGTTCCTGCTCGGTCACCGGCTTGTCATGCGAAAAATCAAAACGGGTTTTCGAAGCGTCCACCAGTGAGCCTTTTTGCGTGACGTGATGTCCTAACACGGCGCGAAGCGCCGCATGCAAAAGATGGGTCGCCGAATGATTCCAGGCGGCACGTTGTCGCGCCACCGTATCCACACGGGCATCGGCCCTGTCCCCGATCTGAATGCGTCCTGCGTGTACCTTCCCCCGATGACCAAACACCTGGGGCTGTATTTTCTGGGTATCCGTCACAGCGAAAGTGCCGTGGGAAGTAGCCAATTCGCCCCGATCCCCCACCTGCCCCCCGGATTCGGCATAAAACGGGGTTCTGTCCAGCACCACCACGCCCGATTCGCCGGGTTCCAGTGCTGTCACCTCCTGCCCATCGCGATACAGGGCCACGATGCGCCCTTCCGACTGCAGTGACTCATACCCCAGGAAGGTCGTGGCATCGCCCCGGTAATCCACCGTTCCTTGAACAGAAAACCTGGAAGCGGCACGGGCGCGTTCACGCTGTTGTTCCATGGCATGCTCGAAGCCGGCCAGATCCACCGCCACGCCACGCTCACGGGCAATATCGGCCGTCAGGTCCATGGGAAACCCGTAGGTGTCGTAGAGCCTGAATACGGTTTCCCCATCCAGCAGGCGATCTTCCTGGTGCAATGCCGCTTCCAGCACCCCCATGCCGTGTTCCAGGGTTTCCGCAAATCGTTCTTCCTCCTGGTGCAATACCCCCGTGACCGTTTCCTGCGCGACGATCAGTTCGGGATAGGCATCCCCCATGATTTCGGCCAGATCCGCTACCAGTTTGTGGAAAAAGGGCTCCTTTTTCTCCAGTTTGAACCCATGACGAATGGCGCGCCGGATAATGCGGCGCAGGACATACCCACGTCCTTCATTGCTGGGAATCACGCCGTCCACCACCAGGAAAGCACAGGCACGAATGTGATCAGCGATGACCTTGAGCGAATTGCTGGTGAGGTCCTGCGCACCGGTGTGGCGTGCTGCGGCCTGGATCAATGCCTGAAACAAGTCAATGTCGTAATTGCTGTGTACGTGCTGCATGATGGCCGAAATGCGTTCCAGCCCCATGCCCGTATCCACGGACGGTTTAGGCAAGGGATGCAGGTGTCCGGCCTCGTCCCGGTTGAACTGCATGAATACCAGATTCCAGATTTCAATGTAACGATCCCCATCGGCATCCGGTGTCCCGGGAGGTCCGCCAGGGATTTCTGGTCCGTGATCATAGAAAATTTCGCTGCAAGGACCGCAGGGGCCGGTATCTCCCATCTGCCAGAAATTGTCCGCAGTGGCGATGCGCGTGAAACGTTCCGGGGAAATCCCGATGTCATGCAGCCAGATGTCGGCGGCCTCATGATCATCGTGGTAGGCAGTAATCCAGAGCTTTTCAGGGGAAAGGCGCAACTCCTCCGTCAGGAAACCCCAGGCATAGCGAATCGCATCCCGCTTGAAGTAATCACCAAAGCTGAAGTTGCCCAGCATCTCGAAAAACGTATGATGCCGCGCCGTATATCCCACATTTTCCAGGTCGTTGTGTTTGCCGCCTGCCCGCACGCACCGCTGACTGCTGGTAGCACGGGTATAAGGCCTGTGATCCTGGCCAAGAAACACATCCTTGAATTGCACCATGCCTGAATTGGTAAACAGCAGGGTAGGGTCATTGGCAGGGATCAGTGGACTGGAAGGCACCACGGTGTGCCCATGCCGGGCGAAATATTGGAGGAATTTGTCGCGGATTTCTGCGGATTTCATGAAACGCTCTCAAATCCCGGAAATCCCGGGTGCAATGGATTGGGAACAGCCTGCCATTCTACCAAAGCACCCCTTAAGGCTCCATCAATCTTCCGAACGCAGCACCTGCTGAATGATGGCCAGCGAAAACCCGCGATTTTGCAAGTAACGCCCCTGACGCGCCCGCTCCTCGCCCGTGGTGGGAAGCTGAGAGAATTTTTTCCGCCACACCTGGCGGGCTGAGGCGAGTTCATTGGCCCGTGCCACCTCAAGAACCGCGGCGGCCACATCGCCCGGAACACCGCGCTGTTGCAGTTCCTGCCTTATTTTGAGCAGGCCGCTCCGGCCTGCGCGCATCCGCAAAATGGCTTCCGCAGTGCGCGCATCTGACAGCAACCCTTCCTCGGTGAGTTCGTCCAGCAATGTTTCCAGGGCTTCAGCGGATTCCGCTTGTGTCACAAGGCGCCTGAAAAGTTCCTGCCGGGTATGCTCACGACGGCTGAGCAACGACAGCGCCCGGGACCGTAACTCGTGAGGTGACATGATCGATACGCAGTACGATTAAAAATCTTCCGCAACCGGCAATGCTTCCGCGGCTTTAATGCCACTTGCTTCGCGGATGCTGGCCTCGACTTCCCGGGCAATCTCGGGGTGGGTTTTCAGGTACTCACGGGCATTGTCTTTCCCCTGGCCGATTTTTTCACCGCGATAGGCATACCATGCCCCCGACTTTTCAATCAATTTGGCAAGCACCCCCAATTCAATGATTTCCCCTTCACGGGAAATGCCTTCTCCGTAGAGAATGTCGAAATCGGCCACCTTGAAAGGCGGGGACACTTTGTTTTTGACCACTTTCACACGGGTTTCACTCCCCACCACTTCATCCCCGCGCTTGATGGAACCCACACGACGGATATCCAGGCGCACTGATGCATAAAACTTGAGGGCGTTCCCTCCCGTTGTGGTTTCGGGGTTGCCAAACATCACGCCAATCTTGAGGCGAATCTGGTTGATGAATACCACCAGCGCATTGGATCGCTTGATATTCCCGGTCAGCTTGCGCAATGCCTGCGACATCAATCGTGCATGCAACCCCACGTGGGAGTCGCCCATTTCACCCTCGATTTCAGCCCTTGGCGTCAAGGCGGCCACTGAATCCACCACCACAATATCCACGGAACCCGAGCGTACCAGCATATCGGCGATTTCCAGCGCCTGTTCGCCGGTATCCGGTTGTGAAATCAGGAGATCCGCCACGTTGACCCCCAGTTTCTGGGCGTAGCCGGGATCGAGCGCATGTTCGGCATCAATGAAAGCAGCCACTCCCCCCTTCTTTTGCATTTCGGCAATGATTTGCAGGGTCAGCGTGGTTTTCCCGGAGGATTCGGGGCCATAGATTTCCACAATCCGGCCGCGGGGCAGCCCGCCCACGCCCAATGCCAGGTCGAGCCCCAGAGAGCCCGTGGAAACGACTTCCACGTCACGCACCACTTCGGTTTCACCCAACCGCATAACGGCCCCCTTGCCGAACTGTTTCTCGATCTGGGAGAGTGCTGCCGCCAATGCCTTGCTTTTGTTGTCGTCCATAGACAGTCGTCCTTCCTGAATATTCGGTTCGAAATTATGGCCGTGCATGAAAGCGCAGGGCATACAAACACGATCCCCGCACTGGCCTGTTTGCGGATACTGTGATTATATACAGTATTCCTGCTTTTGCAACTGGCGTTATCGGGGGCGTGGGCGCGACATGACCCGTTCCAGCAAACCCTCCAGGGAAGCGACCACCGTCGCGCGACGCACTTCCCCCCGTTCCCCTGAAAAATGCACGGTACGACAGCTTGCGGGTTCATTGCGATATTGCCAGGCAAGGCAGATGGTTCCAACCGGTTTTTCGGGCGTCCCTCCCTCCGGACCGGCAATGCCGCTCACGGCCAGGGCAATATCCGCGCTGCTGCGGGCCAGCGCGCCGGCCGTCATGGCGGCAACCACGGCCTCGCTGACGGCCCCGTATTGTGCCAGCAGGGAAACCGGAACATCCAGCCATTCCGTTTTGCTGGCATTGCTGTAACTCACAACACCCCGGTCAAACCAGGCCGAACTGCCCGGCACTTCCGTCACCGCGGCCGCGATGCCACCTCCCGTGCAGGATTCGGCCGTGACGAGGCGCAAGCCATGAGCCCGCAGCACTTCCCCCACGCGCCGTGCCAATTGGATCAGGCCATCCTCAGCCATGAAAAAAACCCCTTGCATGCCATAGCACCAGCATGGCGTACCCTGCTGCCAGCAGATCATCCAGCATGATGCCGATTCCTCCATGAACATGCCGGTCCGCCCAACTCACGGGAAAGGGCTTCCAGATATCGAAGATACGAAATAACAGAAACGCCAGGAGGAATCCCGCGATAGTATGGGGGGCGATCATCAGCACCAACGCAAACCCGACGGTTTCATCCCATACGATGGCGCCGGGATCATCCCCCCCCAATGCAGGAGCCGTGCAATGGGCGACCCAAACCCCCAGTGCGAAACACCCGGCCAGCAATACCCACTGCATCCAGACAGGTGTCCAGGCAATGCTCCAGAACAACAGGAACCCCAATAAGGAACCGGCCGTGCCCGGGGCGAAAGGCACCAGGCCCGTCCCAAAACCCAGGGCAACCCAGCGCGTCCAGTGCCCTTTCATGAAGGCAATGTCGGGTATCCGGTTCATGTTGTCCTGAAATGGTCAAAACCATGCCAGGACACCTGCAACGGCTGCCCGCGCACGTCCAGCACGCATCGCTCCTGCGTTGCTGCCGTAATGCGCCCGATGCGTGACACCTGCACCTGGGCCCGGGCCGCAGCCTGCTGTATCGCCGGGGCATCCTGGGCAGCCGCCGTAAAGCACAGTTCATAGTCATCTCCGCCCGCAAGAGCCAGCATCTGCCAATCTGCAAGATGTTGTTGGCGATCGAGCGCAGGAGATCGCGGAATGCGGTCGAACTCGACGCAGGCTCCCACCCCGGATGCATCAAGGATATGCCCGAGATCAGCGAGCAAACCATCCGAAATATCGATGGCAGCATGGGCGAGGCCGCGCAGGGCGAGCCCCAGGGACACCCGCGGAGTTGGGGTTTCAAGGCGATCCAGACAGTAACGCCGGTCCTGGTCCGCCAGGACAATCGACGTTTGCAGCATACGCAAGCCCAGTGCAGCATCACCGGGAGTTCCGGATACCCACACATCATCGCCCACAACGGCACCGGATCTTCGCAGGGCCTGCCCCGGCGGAAGCTCTCCCAAAATGGTCACGGCCACCACGGTAGTCGGGCCGGCAGTGGTATCTCCGCCCACCCAGTCCACCCCATGCGCCTGCAACTCATGATAGAACCCGTCGGCAAACGCCCCCGTCCAGACTTCGTCGGGACGCGCAAGAGTGAGCCCCAGCGTTACCCAGCGCGGTAATGCACCCATGGCCGCCATGTCGGAAAGATTCACCGCTGCCGACTTGCGCCCCAGTCGACCCGGGTCCACATCCTCAAAAAAATGGCGTCCGGCCACCAGCAGATCCGTGGAGACTGCCAGCTCCTGGCCCGGAGTAGGTTGCATCAATGCACAATCGTCTCCAACCCCCAGGCGCGTGCCAGGAGACGGGCGCACGAAATGCCGTCGGATGAAGTCGAATTCGGAAAGCATGATCAGTTTCGGCGAGAGGGTCCCGCCCCGGCCTCACCGGGGCGTTGCTGGGCAGCCACCCGATCCAGTACGCCATTGACATATTTGTGGCCATCGGTGCCACCAAAAACCTTGGCCAGTTCAACCGCTTCATTGATGACGACACGAAAGGGCGTTTCCGGACAGTGCACCAGTTCGAAAGCGGCAATCCATAATATGGCGTGCTCGATCGGGCTCAACATCTGCGGCGCGCGGTCGAGAAACGGCACAAGCATGGCATCCAGTGCTTCATTCTGTGTGATCACGCCGGGCAACACTTTAGAAAAAAAATCCTGATCCGCCCGTGCAAAATGGGGCTGTGCGACGATCTGCCCCTGAATGCTTTGCACCTCATGCCCTGTCAGGATCCATTGGTACAGCGCCTGAACCAGGCCTTCCCGGGCGCGCCGACGCGATGATTTCACAATGATTCCGTCCGGATTTCATTCAGAAGGCGTGCCATTTCGATGGCTGCCAACGCGCAATCCTCCCCCTTGTGCGCTGCCCTGGAAAATGCCTGGGCATCGTTTTCCGTCGTCAGAACACCATTGGCAATCGGCACGCCCGTGGCAAGCTGTACGGCCATGATGCCGGCAGCGGACTCATTGGATACCACCTCAAAATGATAGGTATCCCCCCGCACCACGGAGCCCAAGGCGATCAACGCATCAAACCTTCCCGTCTCCGCCAATGTCTTGAGAGCCAGGGGAAGTTCCAGTGCGCCCGGCACGCGAATCACAGGAATGTCGGTTTCCAGGACCCCCCGCGCCATCAGGGTTTTCCCGGCTGCCGCAAGAAGCTGCTCCCCTACCGCTTCATTGAACCGTGACAACACGATGGCAATTTTCAATCCTTGCCCGTCGCTGGAAATATCGGCCATGCTCGTATGCCAGGGCCTATTCCTCGGGTGTGACATAACCGGTAACCTCCAGACCAAATCCGGCCATGCTGGGCATCTTGCGCAGCCTGGACAATATCTTCATTTTCCCTACCCCCACGTCATGCAAGATCTGGGCGCCCACACCGTACAGACGGGGGTCCCATTTCCGCTCGGGAGGATGTTCATCGTAGGTGGCATCCGCCCAGGCAATCAGGTCCTGTGCGGTTTCTGCACCATGCAACAACACCAGGACACCGGACCCTGAAGCCGCAATTTTCTCCAACGTGCGATGGATGCCAAAAGCATGCCGTCCGGCACCATCATCAAAAATATCCAGGACCGAGAAAGGTTCATGGACCCGCACCATGGTTTCCCTGGTGGCCTCCACATGTCCATAAACCAGGGCCAGATGCGTACGGTTGGCCACGGCATCGAAATAGGCCACCACCGTAAACTCGCCGAAAGGCGTGCGTAACTGTCGCGTCGCGGCACGCTCGATCAATCGCTCAGTCTGGCTGCGATAGTGGATCAGATCTGCAATCGTTCCCAGCTTGAGCCCATGAAATCTTGCAAACTCAAGAAGATCGGGCAACCGGGCCATTTCACCATTGTCCTTGAGGATCTCGCAGATCACGGCAGCAGGTTCCAGACCCGCAAGTTGGGCCAGATCGCATCCTGCCTCGGTGTGCCCGGCACGAATCAACACCCCTCCCCGTCGCGCCATCAAGGGAAAGACATGGCCTGGCTGCACCAGGTCTTCCGGGCGTGCGTACCGGGCCACGGCTGCCTGCACGGTACGTGCGCGGTCTGCCGCAGAAATCCCTGTGGTCACGCCTTGGGCAGCTTCTATCGAAACAGTAAAATTCGTGGTGAGGGGAGAACGGTTGTCACTGACCATCAAGGGCAGATTCAGCTGCCGACAACGCGTTTCGGTCAACGTCAGGCAAATCAGGCCGCGTCCGTAACGCGCCATGAAGTTGATCGCTTCGGCATTGACGTACTCGGCCGCCAATACCAGATCTCCTTCGTTTTCGCGGTTCTCATCGTCAACGAGAACCACCATTCTTCCTTCTTTAAGCTCTTTGACGATCGTCTCGGTGGAGGACAGTTCTTTGGGCCGGAGGTAGGATGATTTTGCTGAAGTCATGGCGGGAATCTAAAGAGCAAAAACGATCGGAGCTGTCATTCTAGCAGATTGCCCCATACCTGGAACGTTGTCAGTCCCTCAGGCTTCCGGCCACTGCCGAGCCCGGTCCGCATAACGTGCCAACAGGTCGACTTCCAGATTGACTGCATCCCCAGGCTTCATCCCGGCAAATGTGGTTACTGCCCGGGTATGGGGAATGATGTTGATCTCAAAGCAGTCTTCTGACACCTCATTGACGGTCAGACTGACCCCATTGACCGTAATGGAACCTTTGCGGGCAATGAACCGTGGCAGGTCACCGGGAGCGCGGATGCGCAGGAACCAGCTTTCCCCGCGCGCCTCGAATCCCTGGACAAACCCCACCCCGTCCACATGGCCGCTGACCAGATGCCCGCCCAGACGATCGGACAGGCGCAGGGCTTTTTCAAGGTTGACAGGATCCCCTGCCTGCAACCCGCACGTCACCGCAAGGGTTGCTGCAGAGACGTCCACTTCAAAGCGGGGCGGAGCACAAGCAATGACCGTCAGGCAAACGCCGTTGACTGCCACCGAATCTCCCAACCTGATGTCGGACAGGTCAAGGCTACCGGCATGAATGGTCAAGCGCACCCCTTGCGGTTGTGGCATGGATTCTTCCACCCTGCCCACAGCACTCACGATTCCGGTAAACACGGCAACTTCCCTCTCTTCAAATTTTTGTCCTGGCCACGATGCGCCAATCCTCGCCCACCTGGTCCACAGACGCGATGTCCATTCGAAAACGGCGTGACAGGTCTTGCAACGGGGTCACCTGCACAACCCCGGCAGCCTCCTCGCCCAACAAGGCAGGGGCAACATAAAACACGAATTCGTCCAGGATGCCGGCTTCGAGCAAGGGGCC
>JAKBAT010000029.1 GCA_021808815.1 Pseudomonadota bacterium | reverse complement strand
CTCTTCGTCGTTCATGGCCATGCGAGCAAAAGTTTCACGAATGTCCCTAGCCGCGGCTAGCGGGTCCGGATTTCCCCCCGGGCCTTCAGGGTTCACATAAATTAGCCCCATCTGCACAGCGGCAAGTGGACTCTCCAAGTCATGATCGTCAGAGTAGCGTTTGTCATCAAGCCATCGGTCTTCAGGTCCCCAGTAAACCGATTCATCCGGCTCCCAAACGTCCTCACGTCCGCCCGCGAAACCGAACGTCTTGAAACCCATGGATTCCAGTGCCACATTTCCAGAGAGGATGATCAGGTCAGCCCAGGAGATCTTGCGTCCATACTTTTGTTTGATGGGCCAGATCAGCCGGCGAGCCTTATCAAGGTTGACGTTATCCGGCCAGCTGTTCAGTGGGGCAAAACGCTGCTGTCCGGCTCCTGCTCCACCACGCCCATCACCGATGCGGTATGTGCCAGCGCTGTGCCATGCCATGCGAATGAAGAGAGGGCCATAATGGCCAAAATCAGCAGGCCACCACTCTTGCGAGTCCGTCATCAATGCCCTCAGGTCACGCTTCAGTGCGGACAGGTCGAGGCTTTTGAACGCCTTGGCATAGTCAAAATCCTTACCCATGGGATCTGACAGTGATGAGTGTTGGCGCAGGATCTTCAGGTTGAGTTGGTTGGGCCACCAATCGGCATTAGTTTTGTCACTACTGCCAGGGGAGTGAAATGGGCATTTCGGATCGCTTGACATGGCTTTCTCCTCAGGAGGTTGAATGAATATCCCGTCCGGGATGACCTCAATTCAAAGCCATAGTTTAGACCTTGTCTAATACTCATTTACAGCCAACCTGATAGCTTTAGACTATCGAAAATAGATTTTGATGCTTTATCGATACACGACCGAGCCTCAGCATGCTGGCGCTCAATACAAAACTTGGGTCCGGTTTCTCCAATAGCCAGGAAATCTCTCTGCTTTACCAAAACCTACTGGGTGTGGTTCCAAGCGCTTCCGACATCCTACTATTGCAATACCCTTGCTTCCGGGCAGTTCACCGCAGCGAGTTTGGCAGTCATGGCGGAAGAAACTGGCTTGAACGTCAACAATCCGCTGCTGCAGGAGAAGTTCGACCGCTTCCTGTATGAATACAACTATGAAAAGCCGCACCAGGCTTTGGAAATGAAGCGCCCGGGGGACATCTACAGGCTTTCCGGCAGGACATACCGGGGGTTGCCCGATGTGGATTACCCCTTCCACGACCAATCGGTGATCGTGACGCGCTGCGGCCGTATCTGCTCGAAGCGAAAGAAAATCAACTTGAGTAGTATCGTGTTTGCCGGACAGAAAGTCGGCATCAGGGAAGTGGGCGACTGAATCTGGTCCGTCGCCTTTATGGATTACGACCTCGGGTTCTTTGACCTGGACTCCTGCCGGGTGGAACCCGGCAAGAACCCATTCGAGTGTAGAGTGTTAAGCATGTCTCCGGAACGGACCATGGATGCACTTGCATCCATTTAACACCGATTTCAACTATATTTTCCTGCTTTTTTTGGGCTTCAATGTTGCAGGAATCTGGCCTGTGACTACCGCTTTCACGGCCAATAAAGGGGCTTAGTGCTGAACCGCTTCTATCGAGCGCAAGGTTTCCATGGCTGCATCGTGCCATGGCCCCCCCAACGCCACTGCCTTTTCCGCAACAATCCTGGCTTCGCCATAGCGCCCAAGTTTGCCCAGCATCATCGCCAGATTGTTATAAGCGGGCACATTTTCCGGGTAATGCTTCGTTGCCCGTTGAAAAGCATTAGCTGCTGCCAAATAATCACCCTCGGCAGCTGCCGTATTTCCCGAACCTATCATCAACTGCAGATTGTCAGGCCAACGCTGAAGCGCTGCCCGATAGGCGATGCGAGCGAGCTTCGCGCTGCCTCCATTCTCGAAAGCAATGAGCGCGGCAACAGAAGGCGCCTCTTGGGCAGTTTTTGGCAATTGTCCGGGAGGTAAGGCAACCATTCCCCAATAACCGCTGCGCTCCCAGGTGTGCTCAAACGTGGAAAGTGACATCACCAAGCGCAAGGTCGTTCCTGAGCGAAGGATGATCTCGGATTGATCGAGATCGTAGCCGACAACCAGCGCATAGTGCCATCTCGGTATCCACGACAGGCCCAGGTTTTGCAGTACTACCACAGGATTCCCTGATGCGACTTCGGTCAGCAAGGATTCAAGATTTGTTGGAATGGTGATCGTAAATGCGCCGTTACGCCGTCCAGCGGCAAGCATCTCCACTTGCAGGCTGCCTTCAAGCTTGGGCACATAAACTTCTTCCACCAAGGCATTTGGTTCGATGGCGACTCCGGAATTTTGCAGTGCCATTGCTAGTGTCGCGGGACCACACTGGTAGCGCTCTTGCGGAAAAAATGGCACCCCTGACAATTCAACGCGTCTTGGGAGAGTGTCAGGGGCCTCGTGGAGTAACGCGCTGGTCTGGGTCGCACATCCTGACAGCAGGATCAACAGCGTCAGGACGCCCGACTTGAGCCAAATCATCTTTGAATGGGATGCGTAAATGGAAACACTTTCGTGAAGCCGAGTATGTCAGTGATCAAGAGAATGACGAAAATCAACACCAATGCACCGATGATGCCATCGCCACCTGCAGGCAGACTACCGATCTTGTTGTCCACAGCGGCCACTTCTGCATCGCTTAGCGCCGCAACACGGGCTTGCGCATCTGTCTTACTGATCCCGAGATTCTCGAGTTGAGCCTGAACGTCGGGCCTTTCGAGTAACGCACTGATATGTGCACGCCCACTTGGCGCGGTGGCGCCTGCCTCACCGGTACCGATCATGACGGCCTGGGCCGACTGTGTCAGACCGATGCAGGTTAATGCAGAAATTAAAAACATGATAAATGATGACTTCAGGAATCTTTTCATTTTTACTCTCCCTAAATTTGCCGCGTTTTTGAAAATGCCAGGGCTCTTTGAACCACCCCGGGTTTCGCGGAGGCTGTAGTGTTTGAGTCAAGCGGCTTTTCTGATTTCCTCCTGACCCAGTCTGTATATTGCCTCAAATTCTGCTGGTGGGTGGAGTTCCCAGGGTTTCGTGGATAGTCTCTCACCCACTGGCAGAAAGATCTGCCCGGCGGTGGAAATGGCTACACCATCAAAAATTTCGAGGACTCGGCTCAAGTACGGATTCATCAAGGCGCATAGTAAAAAGTACCCCACACAAAGAGAAAATGCAGGGCACGAAGAGGGCACTGCGTGGGCACGGGATAGGCACGCAGTGTTATTCCAGCAGAAGATTCAAACTCCTGCCAGCATTTGAAGTGCTTTATATTTGGCAGAACTCTAGAAAATTCAAAGAATTTTCAAAGGGTTATTGGTGGGATAAAAAAACAATGCTGGTCGGGGTGAGAGGATTCGAACCTCCGACTCCTGCGTCCCGAACGCAGTACTCTACCAGGCTGAGCTACACCCCGAAACCGCGTACTTTACCGCACTGTCTGCCAGCTTGCCAGAAGGGCATTGCAAATCATGCCACTTTTGCAGCGTAGCCCATCTGTTCCAGGCTTTTCTTCCCCGTCTCGACCCCAAATTTCAATACCACGACAATAAGGGTCAGCAGCAGTCCGATCATGAGCGTCAATACCCCCTGAATGCCGTAATTCGAAAACAGCCACACCACCAGGAACGGGGTTCCGATGGTGGCGCCCCGCCCGAACGTGTTGCAAATGCCTGATGCCCGCAGACGCACTTCCGTCGGGAACAACTCGGGAATGTAGATGCCGAAAAGCAGGGCCACCAACACGTAAATGGGTACCGTGAGGGCAAACCCCACGATTGGCAGCAGTATCGGGTCATTCACGAACGGATAGAGAAAACCGAACACAATGGCGAACAGTGATGCGAGGGCAATGGTCGGCTTGCGCCCCCAGGCGTCAGACGTGAGCGCTCCGATGGCGGAACCGATCGGCGCCCCGATGGACATCAACATGGAGTATTGAAACGAGGTGGCGATGGTCAACCCTTGCTTGACGAAAAACGTGGGCAGCCAGGTCACGAACCCGTAGAGCAGCGTGTTGATGACAATCAACGCTAAGCTTCCCACCACCATGCGCGGCAACAGTTCGGGCCCCCAAAGGCTGGACAAGCCATAAGCTACCGGCGGGGCCAGCGGCCGCTCCGGTTCGGGCAATGGCGCTCCGCCAGAGGCTTCGGCTTCGATCTGCTGCATCAGCGCTTCCGCTTCTTCCATACGCCCCACCGACTCCAGCCAGCGGGGAGATTCCGGCAGGGACTTGCGCAGATACCACACCACCGCCCCTCCGATGCCTCCCAGGATGAACATGGCTCGCCACGTGAATGCAGGAATGACGAACGTGCCCGTCAGTGCCGCCACCGGCAAACCTGAGACCACGAACACGGCCATGCCCCCCAACCATTTGCCGCGAACCCGGGCGGGCACGAATTCTGTCAGGGTCGAATAGCCCACGACATTTTCGGCGCCAAGACCGATACCCATGACAAGCCGAAGCAGGATCAGTACTGTCATGTTGGGGGCAAAAGCAGCCAAGAGGGACGCACAGCCGAAAAGCAGCAGATTGAACTGGTAAGTGAATCGTCTTCCGTACCGGTCTCCCAGAAACCCGGTCATGAAAGACCCCAGCATCATCCCGACAAAGGTGGCCGACACAAACAAAGCGTTCTGGGCCAGTGTGGAAAAGCCACTGTGCAGCGTGGCGCCCAGTACGGTCGCTGCAATATAGATGTCGAACCCGTCAAAAAACATCCCGATGCCGATCAGCATCCGGACCCGTCGATGGAACGATGAAATCGGCAGACGATCAAGTCTGGCGCCTGAATTGACGCGGGATACCATGTTTTCTCCTCGGGCTGCTGCCTGATGTGTATGCGGCAGGACAGGTCCGGCCGGATGCAGTCGCTTCAGATGAACCCCATCAATGATATATCACAGATTTTTATAAACGCAATTACTCCATAAGAAAAAAACATTAATATTAAATAATTACAACAAGTTATAAATTAATTGATCGTGTCCCTGATATATCATAAAATTTCCATATCACTGATCCACGGCCCGACCATGCCTCTGACGCTGACCACAACCCCGGAGAAAAAACTGTTACGCGAAACGGTCCATGCGCAATTGCGCGCGGACATCCTGCGCTGCCAGATTCCGCCCGGCAGCGAAATCCGGGAGGCGGAACTCGCAGCGCGTTTTGGCATCAGCAAATCCCCCGTGCGCGATGCGCTCATGCATCTGGAACGGGAAGGCCTGGTCATCACGTCACCCCGACAGGGTTATCGCGTGACCCCCATTTCCCTGGCGGACGTCCGGGACATGTTCGACCTGCGGCTGGTGCTGGAGTGCGCCTGCATGGAACGCATCGTGCGCCATGCCAACAATCGTGAACTGGTGGAACTCGACGAATTCCGGAATTTTGACGCCAGCCGCTGGGCAGGAAGCTTTGCCGACTACAATCGCACGTTTCATCAGCACCTGGCTGCCCTTTCGTCCAACCGGCGCCTGAGCGACCAGATCGGCAACCTCGTGGGCCAAATGGAGCGGGCCGTCCTGGTCAGCCTGACGGCCATGAAGCAAGGCGATCCAGCCCAGGTGGTGGAAGAGCATGGACAGATCATCAACGCGCTCCAGGAGCGCAATGCCCGTCGCGCCGTGCGTCTGGCCGAACAACACATCGAATCTGCCGCGATGCGGGTCAGCACGGCGCTGTCCCGCCTGGTCGTGACCCGTTAGCACCGACATCCCAAGGACCCAACATGCCCAACCTCACCTCCCCAGCTGCCGCAACCGGCAACACCCCGCCCATGCATGGATTGTTCATTGACGGGCGCGAAGTCCCTGCCGCAAGCAGCGACACCCTGGAAGTCATCAACCCGGCCACCGGCACCGTGCTGGCTTACATCAGCCACGCGAGCGATGAGGAGGTGGATCGTGCCGTGCAAAGCGCGCGCACCGCTTTCACCCGCAGCGATTGGGCAAGCCTGTCCAACCGCACCCGCGCCAAACTCATCAATAAGCTTGCGGATGTCTTCGAAACGCACCTCGAGGAGTTCTATCAGCTGGAGACCGCCAATAATGGGCGGCCGGTCAACGAAACCCGCGCCCAAATTTCCCGCCTGCCTGACTTTCTGCGCTACAACGCCGGATTAGCCATCGCACGGCGCGACTCGGTCATTCCGGTGGACGGAAACTATTTCAACTACACCGTTCGCACTCCCGTGGGGGTTGTGGGCAATTCCACGCCCTTCAATCATCCGCTCATGATCCTGATGAAAAGCCTGGCCCCCACCCTGGCTTCTGGCTGCACCACCGTGGTGAAGCCGTCCGAGTACACTCCGCTGACCACGTTGCGCCTGGCCGCCCTGTTCGTGGAAGCCGGCCTGCCCCCTGGCGTGTTCAACGTGGTCACCGGACTCGGCCCCACCACGGGACGGGCACTCGCCACCCATCAGGGGCTCGCGAAATGGGTCCTGACCGGCGGCACCGAAGCCGGACGCATCACGGGCGCGCTCGCGGCCGGCAATTTCGCCCACCAGACCCTGGAACTGGGCGGCAAGACGCCTGTGCTGGTGTTCGACGACTACGACGTGGACCAGGCCGTCAACTATGCGGCCTTCGGTGCCTTCATCGGCGCGGGGCAGACCTGCATCTGCGGAAGCCGCCAGATCGTCCAGGAAAAGGTTTACGACCAGTTTGTGGAAAAGCTGGCCGCCAAGGCGAAAACCATCCGCATCGGGAATCCGATCGATCCGGCCATCCAGCTGGGGCCTGTGGTTTCGCTGCGCCAGCAGCAACGGGTGCTGAATTACATCCGCATCGGCCTGGATGAAGACAAGGCCCGTCTGGTTGCCGGAGGCCGCATTCCCGACGACCCCGCCCTGAAAGGCGGGTTTTACGTGGAACCCACTGTGTTTGCCGACGTGACGGCCGACATGCGCATTTTCCAGGAAGAAGTGTTCGGCCCCTTCGTGTCGGTCTCGCGCTTCTCCACGGAAGAGGAAGGGTTGGCGCTTGCCAATCATTCCCAGTTTGGCCTGGCAGGCGCCATCCGCACCAACAACCTCACGCGGGCGCACCGTGTGGCTGCGCGCCTCCACTGCGGCATCGTCTGGGTCAACGACCATCATCGGCTCGATCCGGCTTCGCCCTGGGGTGGGGTCAAGGATTCCGGAATTGGCCGGGAATGCGGCACAGAGTCCTTCGACCAGCATTTCGAAACCAAAAGCGTCATGGTGCGCATGGACGAAGCGCCCTTCGACTGGTACCGCGACACTGCCAGCCAGCCGCGGCTCAATTAAGCCCGACAGCCCATGGACAACGGACATCCCCCGTTCCGCAACGAAACCCGCGCGCTGGGCCCCCACCGGATTTCCGCACGGATCGCCGGAGAGGGGCCAGCCCTGGTGCTTTGCCATTCGCTGCTCGCTGACGACAGCAGCTTTGATCGCATCGCGGGGATACTCAGCCAAACGCACCGCGTGATCCTCCTGTCCTTGCCGGGTTTCGGCGGCTCCTCTCCGACCCAGGGTGGTCTGGACGCGGTGGCTGATCGCGTGGCCCAGGGATTGCAGGCATTCGGGGACCACCCGTCGACGATTCTTGGCAACGGCTACGGCGGCTTTGTGGCGCTGTTGGCCACCCTGCGGCATCCCGGCCTGGCGAGCCGGCTTGTCCTGGCCGACTGCGGTGCCTGCTTCAACGACAACGGGCGCGCCGCTTTCCGCAACATGTCGGCTGCCGCGCGCGCCCATGGCCTGGAAGGCATCGCCGACGTGGCCATGCGCCGCCTGTTTTCAGCAGAGTTCCAGGCGACCCACCCGGAGCTGGTGGCCGAACGCCGGCAGCGTTTCCTGGCCGTAAACCCCGCCACGTTCCATCAAGCCTGCGAGGCCCTGGCCACTCTGGACCTGCGGGATCGATTGAAGGAGTTGCACGTCCCCGTACTGGTGCTGGTGGGGGAAGAGGATGAAGCCACGCCGCCGGCCATGTCCAGGGAACTGGCTTCCGGATTGCCCGATGCTCGTCTCGTGGTGCTGCCGGGCTGCGCCCACGTGCCCCAGCTGCAGGCGCCGGAGCAATTTCTGGCAGCCCTCCGCCCCTTCCTGGCTGACCCCGCTTAGGAGGCCAGTCCCTCCAGCCAGACGCGGTAGATCCGGCGTGCCATGTCAGTCATGGCCGGCAGCTTCTGCGGCATCTGTTCCAGAATCGTCGCCACGGGCTGCACGGCCGGACTGGAGCTCGATTCGATTTCCCGACGACCGCCTTCACACCAGCTGCGGACGTAAGCTTCGGTCATTTCCACATGAAATTGCATGCCCAGGTGCGGGCCCATGGCGAAAGCCTGGTGGGGACAGGCATCGCTGCCGGCGAGCAGCACGGCGCCTGAGGGCAGGCTCCAGGTTTCGCCGTGCCAATGAAACACCTCGAACGTTTCGGCTGGCCCGAACCAGTGCCGGGCTTCGCGCGTATCCCGCACGCGCACCGCGCCCCAGCCAATTTCCTTGACGGGATTGCGCGTGATCTTGCCCCCCAGGGCCTTGCTCATCAGTTGCGAACCCAGGCAATGGCCCAGCACCGGCACGCCGCGCGCCACGGCATCACGGATCAGATGCAGCACGGGGGGAATCCAGGGCAGATCGTCATTGACGCTCATGGGACCACCCATGAACACGAGCCCTGCAAAGGGTTCGGGGCTGTCGGGGACAGGCTGCCCTTCATCGAGGGGCACCAGCTGCCAGGCAATCTGGTGCGTCGTCAGGAAATCCCCCACATAAGCCGGCCCCTCGGTGGGATAGTGCCGAAAGATCGCCACCGGTTTTCCCATGGCCATCCTCAGTGGGAACGGTGCACCGCAAGCCAGGCCATCTGTTGCAAAGCCTCACGGTAAGGCGATGGCGGCACAAGATCCGGCAGCAGGGCACAGGCAGCATCCGATTCCCGCTGGGCACAGGCACGCGCATAGTCGAGCGCCCCACTCCCGCGGATCAGGTCCGCCACCTCAGCCAGCATCTCCCCGCCCCCTTCGGTAATGGCACGCCGCACCTGATGGGCCTCTTCCGGCGTGCCTTCGCGCATCACGTAAATGAGGGGCAAGGTGGCTTTTCCTTCCGCGAGATCGTCCCCCAGGTTTTTCCCCGTCTGGGTCAGGTCACCGGAATAATCCAGCACGTCATCGATGATCTGGAACGCCGTCCCCAGGTGCGTGCCAAAGGCGGCCATGCCCGCCTGCTTCTCTGCAGGCGCCTGCGCCAGGATGGCGCCCAGGCATGAGGCCGCCTCGAACAGTTTGGCGGTCTTGTAACGGATGACCTGCAGGTAGCGGGCCTCGTCCACTTCCGGGTCGTGGCAATTGAGCAGCTGCAGCACTTCCCCTTCCGCAATCACGTTGGTGGCATCGGCCAGCACTTCCATCACCTGCATGTGTTGAACCGACACCATCATCTGGAAGGAACGGGAATAGACGAAATCCCCCACCAGCACGCTGGCGGCATTGCCGAACAGCTCATTGGCCGTTTTCCGTCCACGGCGCATTTCGGACTTGTCCACCACGTCATCGTGCAACAGGGTGGCGGTATGGATGAATTCCACCACTGCCGCAAGCGTATGGTGGTGCGTTCCCGAATAGCCGAAGGCGCGGGCGCTCAGCAACGTCAACAGCGGGCGCAAACGCTTGCCGCCACTATGAATGATGTATTCCGAAACCTGGCGCACCAGGGCCACTTCGGAATGGAGGTGATGGCGGATCATGCTGTCCACGGCCGCCATGTCCTCTTCCATCAGTTGGCGAATGTGATCGAAACTCACGGCAACACCTTGACTGGTTTCTCTGCTCAGGGAAAGTTCAATGGTAGGGAGTGCCGGCGGATTCTGTCAACGCAAGGGTTTACGCACCAAGACGGGGCAATGAGGATTTTGACAAGAAGGCACCAAAAAAGGTATATTCGCGGATTCATTGATTCGAACAGGCAGGGAGCGTCGTCATGTACGCTGTAATCAAAACCGGCGGGAAGCAGTATCGCGTCCAATCCGGCGAAAAACTCAAGATCGAACTCATTCCCGCGGAAGTGGGCGCCCAGGTGCAACTGGACCAGGTGCTGATGGTGTCGGATGGCGACGCCATCCAGTTCGGCCGCCCGCTCGTGGAAGGCGCCCGGGTCACCGCCACCGTCCTGGCCCATGGCCGCCATGACAAGATCAAAATCTTCAAGATGCGCCGCCGGAAACACTATCAGAAGCACCAGGGGCACCGTCAGGGTTTCACGGAAGTCCAAATCGACACCATTACAGCAGGTTGAGGTCAAGCCATGGCACATAAAAAGGCAGGCGGGAGTTCCCGCAACGGACGCGATTCCGAATCGAAACGACTGGGCGTGAAGGCCTATGGAGGCCAGCTGGTCTCCGCCGGCAGCATCATCGTACGCCAGCGCGGTACGCGCATTCACCCCGGCCCCAACGTGGGCATGGGCAAAGACCATACCCTGTTCGCCAAGGTGGACGGGCGGGTGGCATTTCGCAACAAGGGTCCCCTGCAGGACAAGATCGTCGTGATCGAGCCTGCTCCCCAGGCTGCCTGAGGGCCCTTCCCTTACAGGAAAGCCCTATCAACTGATAGGGCTTTTTTTATGCGATGAAGTTCATCGACGAAGCCACCATTCAGGTTCATGCCGGCAAAGGCGGCGATGGTTCCGCGAGTTTCCGGCGGGAGAAGTACATTCCCAAAGGCGGACCTGACGGCGGGGACGGGGGTCGGGGCGGCAGCCTCTGGGCGGTTGCCGACCGCAATATCAACACTCTGGTGGATTACCGTTATGCCCGCATCCATCGGGCAAAGAACGGGGAACCCGGACGTGGCTCCGATTGCAATGGGAAAGGCGCTGAAGACATCTTCCTGCGCGTTCCGGTGGGAACCCTGATCACCGACGCCGAGACGGGTACGCCCATCGCCGACCTCACCCACCACGAAGAACGGGCCTTGCTGGCGCGGGGTGGCCAGGGTGGCCTGGGCAACCTGCACTTCAAGTCCAGCACCAATCGATCCCCCCGCCAATTTACCCGGGGCGAGCCGGGGGAATCCCGCGAACTGCATCTCGAGCTCAAGGTACTGGCCGACGTGGGCCTGCTGGGATACCCCAATGCCGGCAAATCCACTTTCATTCGGGCCGTCTCGGCAGCCCGCCCCAAGGTGGCCGATTACCCGTTCACCACCCTGCATCCCAATCTGGGCGTGGTGCGTGTGGACGACGCCCGGAGTTTCGTGATTGCCGACATTCCCGGGCTGATCGAAGGGGCCGCGGAAGGGGCCGGCCTGGGCCACCAGTTCCTGCGCCATCTCGCGCGCACGGGCCTGCTGCTGCACATTATCGACAGCGCACCGCTGGACGATGCCGTGGACCTTCTGGCACAAGCCCATGCCCTGGTGGCGGAATTGCGCAAATACGACGAAACCCTGTACCAGAAACCGCGCTGGATCGTGCTCAACAAGGCCGACATGCTCGACGCCGACAGCCGGCTGGCCGTGCATCGGCTGTTCCAGGCAGACCTGGGGCCGGAAGTCCGCATATTCGAGATTTCCGCCTTGACGGGAGAAGGCTGCCGCGAGGTATGCTACGCCATCATGGACGCCATCGAATCCCAGCGCCCTCCGCTCGATCCTGTGGAGGAAACCCGGTGAACTCCTTCGTCCGGACATCACGCCGCCTTGTGATCAAGATCGGGAGCAGCCTGCTCACCAACGACGGCCAGGGGCTGGACCTGCAGGCCATTCAGGGTTGGGTGGCCCAGGTCACTGCCTTGCGGCACCTGGGCAAGGAAATCGTGCTGGTATCTTCGGGCGCCGTGGCGGCCGGCATGCAGCGGCTGGGGCTGCCAGAACGCCCCAAGGCATTGCACCTGTTGCAGGCGGCAGCGGCCGTCGGCCAGATGGGACTGGCGCAAGTCTGGGAATCCTGTTTCTCCGAGCACGACATCCATTCGGCCCAGATTCTGCTCACCCATGAAGACCTGGCATCCCGCAAGCGCTACCTCAATGCCCGCACCACCCTGGTCACTCTGCTGCAGTGGGGCGTGGTGCCCATCATCAACGAAAACGACACGGTGGCCACCGACGAAATCCGGGTAGGCGACAACGATACCCTGGGGGCCATGGTCACCAACCTGATCGATGCCGACGGCTTGATCATCCTCACCGACCAGGCCGGGCTGTTCACTGCAGACCCCCGCCGCGACCCGACTGCCACCCTGGTCAGGGAAGGCCGGGCAGGCGACCCCGAGCTGGAGGCCATGGCAGGGGGCGCCGGTACCCTGGTGGGACGCGGTGGCATGCTGACCAAGATCACGGCGGCCAAACGTGCCGCCCGCAGCGGGGCCCATACGGTGATTGCCTCGGGGCGGGAACCGCGCGTACTCGAACGACTGGCGCAAGGCGAGGCCATCGGCAGCGAGCTGATGGCACAAACCCCTCCCCTCACTGCCCGCAAGCAGTGGTTGGCCGACCATTTGCAGGTGAAGGGGGAAATCACCCTGGATGCCGGCGCCATCCGGGCATTACAAGCGGAAGGGAAAAGCCTGCTGCCCATCGGCGTGGTGGCGGTCAGCGGCCAGTTCGAGCGGGGGGAACTGGTGCGGTGCGTGGATGCCACCGGCCGGGAAGTGGCGCGGGGGTTGATCAACTACGATGCCGAGGCCACTTCGAAAATCCTGCGCACGGCTTCCGAGGGCATTGAAGCCGCCCTGGGCTACGTGGACGAGGAGGAACTGATCCACCGTGACAACCTGGTCACGCTGGGCTAGGCATTCACTGGGGGATCGCCCTCTCCACTTCCTGCCAGTGGTTGGCCACCCTGAGGCGCCCGTGGAGGGGCAGGTCCACGGGCGAGAAATCTGCAGCGCTGGCACGTCGTTTCAGCGGCTCCCAGCGCACCCCCCCCTTCCGGAGCCAGTCGGCCAGGCGTTGTTCCGGCACCCAGCCGAAGGCCGCCAAGGGATCCTGCCGGGAAGTTTCGGCGCCCACCAGCACGGCATCAAAACGTTCCTCTTCAGGCACCGGAACATGGCTTTCCCCTTCCCGTAAGGGGCGTACGATCAGTGCCACCGCCGCACCATGGCGGCGGGCATTGTCCAGCTTGGCACGCCAGTGCCCCAGCCCGTACCCCCCGGGACCGTCCAGGGCAGCCCGGGAGGACACCACCGTGCCATCGGGGATGGCGGGGGCGCCTTCCAGCATCACCACGGTCTTGCCCCTCACATCGTGCTGGCGGTAGTGGTCCCAGCCCAGTGCCGGAACCGTCAGGCCATAACCCACGAATACCCAGCCCGAATGTTCCAGCAACAGGTTCTTTTCCAGGCGCCGGGATCGCAGCCACACATCCTCGGGGGAATGCAGCGTCAGGCTCCGCCCCTTGAAGAGGAGTTGCAGAGTGGCGTCGGAATGCACGATCACCAGCGGCAAAGGGCGCACCGGCACCTCGCCGGTCAACCCCGCACTGCCGGGATGCCCTGTGGCATGGGGTTCTGCGCCATGTCCGTCGCTTTCGGGCAGGGTTGCCCGGGCACTGCAGCCACAGAGCCCGGGCACCAGTCCCAGGATGAAAATGACCTTGAAAACCCGGATGGACATGACGTTTCCCTCCCCGTGATGCGAAATTATGAAATCGCGAACCCGGGTAAATCTGGGCTAGAATGGCAGCTTTATTTTTCTTTTCCGATCCGGGCCGAACTTCCATGCACCTTTCCCGTTTTTTCATCGGCACCCTCAAGGAAGCCCCCGCCGAAGCCGAGCTGGTCAGCCATCGCCTGATGCTGCGCGCAGGACTCATCCGCCGCCTGGGCAGCGGCCTGTATACCTGGATGCCCATGGGGTTGCGCGTGTTGCGCAAGATTGAGCACATCGTGCGGGAAGAAATGAATCGCAGTGGGGCATTGGAGGTCCTGATGCCCACGGTGATCCCGGCCGAGCTCTGGCAGGAAACGGGACGTTGGGACAAATTCGGGCCCCAGATGCTGAAAATCCGGGATCGTCACGATCGGGATTTTTGCTATGGGCCCACCCACGAGGAAGTCATTTCTGACATCGCCCGTCGGGAAATCAGAAGTTATCGCCAACTGCCCCTCAACTTCTACCAGATCCAGACCAAGTTCCGGGACGAGATCCGCCCACGTTTTGGCGTCATGCGGGCGCGTGAATTCGTCATGAAGGACGCCTATTCCTTTCATGCAGACCTGGCCTCCCTGGAAAAAACCTATGGCGTGATGGTGGAAACCTATTCCCGCATTTTCACGCGCCTGGGACTCCGGTTCCGGGCCGTTGCGGCTGACACGGGAGCCATCGGCGGATCGGGGTCCCACGAATTCCACGTCCTGGCCGATTCGGGCGAGGATGCCATCGCCTTCTGCCCCCAGTCGGACTACGCCGCCAATATCGAACTGGCCGAAGCCGTGGCCCCTGCCGCGACACGCGCCGACCCGGGCCCGCTCCTGGAAAAGGTCGCGACGCCCGACACCACCCGCTGTGCCCACGTGGCCCAGTACCTGGGAGTGCCGTTGACACAGGTCATGAAATCGCTGCTCGTCCTGTCCTCCGCCGGGCATCCGTACCTGCTCCTGTTGCGGGGAGACCATGAACTCAACGAAGTGAAGGCAGGCAAGCTGATCGAAGGACTGCGCCTGGCCACCGATGCGGAAATCCAGGCGCTGGTGGGGCCGGCCAAGGGTTACCTGGGACCGGTCGGGTTGCCGGCAGGCCACATCACGGTGGTGGCCGACCATACGGCTGCCGTGATGTCCGATTTTGTCTGCGGCGCCAATGCGGCCGACCAGCACTGGCAACATGTCCACTTCGGACGCGACCTGCCAGAACCTGACCAGGTGGCGGACCTGCGCAACGTGGTGGCAGGAGACCCCTCCCCCGACGGTCGGGGCACTCTGGAAATCTGTCGCGGCATCGAAGTGGGCCATGTATTTCAGCTGCGGACCAAATACTCCGAGGCCATGTCCTTGCAGTACCTGGATGAAACAGGACAATCCCGACCCGTCGAGATGGGCTGCTACGGCATCGGCGTCAGTCGCATCGTGGCGGCCGCCATCGAACAGCACCATGACGAACGCGGCATTTGCTTTCCCCGCGCCATTGCCCCCTTCGAAGTCGCCCTGGTCGCCATCGGGCTGGGGAAAAGCCCGCGCGTGCGCGAAACGGCCGAAATGCTCCATGAGACGTTGGCACAGGCGGGCATCGAAGTGCTGTTTGACGATCGCGATGAACGCCTGGGCGTCATGCTGTCCGACCAGGAACTGCTGGGCATCCCGCTACGCGTGGTGATCGGCGACAGGGGATTGCAGGAGGGGATGGTGGAACTCCAGGGGCGACGGGACCCGTCCGGCGAGAAAATCCCCCTGGCAGAAGTGGTGATGCGGCTCCAGGAAAAACTGGCGCTGGCCTAGGCAGGGCGGGTTGCTTTCCCCTGGCGCCAGGCGCGGTCGCGCCACAGGGGCAGGCTCGCCGTGAACACAGCAAAAAACAGCACCACCGTCCAGGACAACTGGATCCACAGCAGGAAAATGGGTAATGCGGCAAAAGCCCCGTACACCAGGGTGTACGCCGAAAAGTGCGCAATGAACCAGGTGAAGCCGCTTTTTGTGAGCTCGAAAGCCAGCGCTGCCAGCACACCCCCCAACAGGGCATGCCGGCCATTCACGGGATGCCCGGGAATTTTGTAGTAGGCGAGCGCCATCCCTGCCGCCAGCACCAGCACCGATAGCCCGTTGAGCACCTGGTGTGCCGACCGCGCGCTCTCGCCTGCCCATCCCAGCGATGCACTCACCAGGAATGTGGTTCCCCATAGGCCCAGCCCCAGGAACAGCGGCCCCAGCAAAATCAGGACCGCATAGATCATGAAGCGAGCCAGCCACGAACGCTGGGGCACGGTACCCCAGATGGTATTGAAAGTGTGGTCCACGGTAATGACCAGGGAAAACACCGTTCCCATGAGCAATGCGATGCCGGCATAGGTCAGTTGGGAAGCGTGGCTGGAGAATTGTGTCATGTACACGCCGATGATGCGGCTTGCCGCATCGGGCAGCATGTTGGCCAGCAGGAATGCCTGAACGGCCTGCCTGACCTTGAGAAACGCCGGAAACAGGGAGAACAGGGCGATGCTGAGCGTGACCAGGGGCACGAGGGCAAAGAGGGTGGTCGTGGTCAGGCTGGAGGCCGCCTGCAGGCAGCGTCCGTGACGAAACTTCCCCGACACGTACCACAGAAACCCCAGCCCATCCTTCAGCATCGGCCTCCACCCAACGCCTGGCTTCACTTCCGGCATGCGAGGCAACCCTAAAGCTGCGGGCTCATGCGCTCGACCCGCGCATCGAGCTTGTTGAGGGCGCTCAAATAGGCCTTGGCCGACGCCACCACGATGTCTGTATCCGCCCCCAGGCCGTTGACGATGCGCCCACCACGGGCAAGACGAACCGTCACTTCACCCTGGGATTCTGTCCCGCTGGTAATGTTATTCACGGAATACAGCTGCAACGCCGCACCGCTTTTCACCACTTTTTCGATGGCCTTGAAAGTGGCGTCCACCGGGCCGCTGCCATCGGACTGGGTG
>JAKBAT010000028.1 GCA_021808815.1 Pseudomonadota bacterium | reverse complement strand
GAGGCCTTGGGGCGTCTTGCCAACTGCTGGGATGGGCAGACACTGCAATTGCTCTATCAGATTGCCCTGCAAAGCCGGCAGGATTTGCCTCTCGCGCCGGACGAAACCGCCGGATTTCGCATGGCCTTGTTACGCATGCTGGCATTCCAGCCAGGCGTTCCGGAATCCGGGGTATCGGTGCAGCAGAGGCCCGGTCTTCCTGCCGAGCCGTCACTGCCTTCAGCCGGGGGATCTTCTGGCGATGCCACGGTACCCGCTGCCTCATCACATTCCAAGACGCTGCCGCCTTCGCTGGAGGATTGGGCTGGGCTCACCCAGCAGTTGAAGGGCGCCGGCATGGCGTATGAGCTCGCCCGTCATGTGGAGTTGACCCGGTATGGCAATGGAACTTTCCATTTGTTGCTGGAGGCACAATACCGGCATTTGCTGCCGTACCGCGAAAAACTGCGGACGGCACTGGAAGCCCTTCTGGATGCGGATGTGCGTCTGGTCATCGACACGGGCGCCGCCAGTGGGCAGAGCATTGCAGCCGTTGAAAACCAGGTGCAGGAGGATCGGCAGAAAAAGGCGGAAGCCTCCATTCGAAGCGATCCTTTCGTCCTTGCCGTGACAGAATCCCTGGGGGCCAAACTGGTAGAATCCACCATCCAACCCACGAATGGGCACGAACCGGGAGAGGCACGATGATGAAGGGCGGATTGGCAGGTTTAATGAAGCAGGCCCAACAGATGCAGGAAAACATGCGCCGGGCCCAGGCGGAACTGGCGCAGAGGGAAGTGGAAGGGCAGGCAGGCTCCGGAATGGTCAAAGTTCAGGCCACTTGCGACCACGAGGTCAAACGCGTCAGTATCGATGCCTCCCTGCTGGATGACAAAGACATGCTGGAAGACCTTCTGGTCGTGGCATTCAAGGATCTGCACCAGAAAATCGAGTCTGTCACCCAGGAACGCATGGCCGGATTTACGAGCGGGATGGGGCTGCCACCCGGAATGAAACTGCCTTTCTGACCCCTGCATTCGTGGATTCGCCAAATCGTCTTGAAGCGCTGATCGATGCCCTGCGTTGCCTGCCAGGCGTCGGCCCCAAAACTGCCCAACGCATGGCGTTTCACCTGATGCAGCGCGATCGGGCCGGGGCGGGTCGACTGGCCGAGGCCTTGTCTGAAGCGCTGTCTTTCGTCCGCCATTGCGAGCAGTGCAACAACTTTTCTGAAACCGCTGTCTGCGGCCTTTGTGCGTCCCGCAATCGGGACCCTCGCCTGTTGTGCGTCATTGAAACGCCTGCCGACTTGCTGATGATGGAGCAAACGCAGGCTTATCATGGGCAGTACTTTGTCCTGATGGGGCGATTGTCGCCGCTTGAGGGTATCGGGCTTCAGGAAATCGGAATCCAGCAACTCCAGGCGCGGGCCTTGGATGGGGTGACCGAGGAAGTGATACTGGCCACCAATTTTACGGCAGAAGGTGAGGCAACGGCCCATGCCATTGGAGAGTTGCTGCGGCCACGGGGATTGAAAATCACCCGCATTGCCCGTGGCGTACCGGTGGGCGGAGAGCTGGAATACGTGGATGCCGGCACATTGGCGCAGGCACTGCTGGAACGCCGTCCGGCAATTTTTTGACAGGACAGGAACCAAGGACAACATCATGCTGGACATACAACTTCTTCGTGCAGACCTGGATCAGGTGGCGACCCGACTTGCCACCAGAGGGTATGCATTGGATGTGGCGGCATTTCGCGTCCTGGAGGAGGAGCGCAAGACTGCCCAGGTACGTACCCAGTCGCTGCAGGCTGAACGTAACCAGGCCTCAAAGGCAATTGGACAGGCCAAGTCCAGGGGCGAGGAGGCGGGTGCATTGATGGCGGATGTGGTGCGCATCAATGAGATGCTCAAAATGCATGAGGCGCAGTTGCAGGAGATTCAGGGACGCATGGAATCCCTGCTCCTCGAATTGCCCAATCTTCCGCATGCCAGCGTTCCCGTTGGAAAGTCCGAAACGGAGAATGTGGAACTGAGGAAAGTCGGTGTGCCGCGTACTTTTGATTTTCCGGTCCGGGATCATGTGGATGTGGGAGAGGGTCTTGGCCTTCTGGATTTTGAAACTGCCAGCAAATTGTCCGGTGCCCGCTTTTCGGTGCTCAAGGGCGAACTTTCCCAGGTGCATCGTGCCCTTGCACAGTTCATGCTCGATACCCACACCCGCGACCATGGATATACGGAAATGTATGTTCCCTACATGGTCAATGCGGAAACTTTGCGTGGCACCGGGCAATTGCCGCGTTTTGAAGCCGATCTGTTTTCAGTCCCGCGAGGAGACCAAGGCAAGCATTACCTCATTCCGACGGCCGAGGTGCCCCTGACGAATGTGGTACGGGACGTGATCCTCAAGGAGGAAACCCTCCCGATGCGATTGACGGCGCACACCCCTTGCTTCCGTTCGGAGGCAGGGTCTTACGGAAAGGATGTGCGTGGATTGATACGGCAACACCAGTTTGACAAGGTTGAACTGGTTCAAATCGTGCATCCCGACCGGTCCTATGCGGCATTGGAAGAACTGACCTCACACGCTGAAAGGATTCTGCAGTTGCTTGAACTGCCCTACCGGGTCATCGTCCTGTGTACTGGAGACATGGGGGCCGGATCCAGCAAAACCTACGACATCGAGGTGTGGTTGCCCGCGCAGAACACGTATCGCGAGATTTCATCCTGCAGCAATTGTGAAGCCTTTCAGGCACGTCGCATGCAGGCCAGATTCCGTAACAACAGCACCGGCAAAACGGAATTGGTGCATACCCTGAATGGTTCGGGGATTGCCGTAGGCCGTGCCCTGGTGGCGATATTGGAAAACTTCCAGCAGGAAGATGGCACGGTCAGCCTGCCCAGGGTCTTGCACCCCTATATGGGAGGCAAGGCTTTCATCGGGCAGCCTAAGGGTTGAGCGATTGCAGCAATCTCGGCATGGGGTGACCCAGGCTGCCGCGATAGGGCTTTTCGAAACGGGTCAGGATGGCGTAATAGCGTCTTATGTTCTCCACGAAAATGACGGGTTCTCCTCCGCGCGCAAAGCCGGCCCGGGTATTCATGTAGACGGCAGGCATGCTGAGCAGTGGCAACATTTGTCGGATATCGCTCCAGCTGTCGGGATTCAGGCGGTGACGTTGCGCCAGGATACGGGCGTCTTCCAGATGGGCGAACCCCACGTTGTATGCCGCCAGGGCCATCCAGGTGCGATCCGGTTCGGATATTCTTGCAGGCAGCATTTCCTTCAGCTGCTGCAGGTAGCGCGCGGCTGCGGGAATGGCTTCTTCGGGGTTCATGCGGTTGCTGACGCGTAGCCGATCGGCGGTGTCTGCCGTGAGCATCATGATGCCCCGTACGCCGGTTGGAGAAATGGCATCGTTGTCCCACTGTGATTCCTGATAGGACAAGGCAGCAACAAGTCGCCAATCCAGAGAGGTGAGTTCCTGCGCCTGCTTGAACTCTGGCGAAAAGTGGGGGAGCCGGGATACGATTTTCTGCAGGAAGGCACTGGAATCTTCATGGCCCAATGTATTGGCATGGCCATAGTAGAGCTCCACCATGCGCAGGAGGTGGCCTGAATCATTCAGGCGCGAAAAGAAATCCGTTGCGGCCTGGTACAACACCCTGTTTCCATCCTGGGGGAATGCCCAGGCGATGGGTTCGCTGGGGCCCAGATTGAATGCCACAGTCAGGTCGGGGTAGTAATTTTGCGCGATGGCCACGGTGTTCGAATCGCTCAGGGCATACTGCAGTCTTCCTTCGAATACCTGTTGCAGCAGATCGAGGTCAACATCCCCGCTGGGGAACGTCTTCCAGGTCAGGGATGGATATTGCCCCCGCAGCTTTTCCAGAAGACTCAGGTGTACAGGATCCGGAACCACACCTAACCGCTTGCCCGCAAGGTCGGCCGGGCCTTGAGGGGCGGGCGTGAGCAGGGCGTTATAGACGATTTGTGGGGTGCTCTCCTGGTAAGGGAGGGTAAAGGCAAACCTCTGTTCGAGGGCAGGGGACTGGTGCACTGCTGCGGCTGCCAGATGTGCGCGCTGTGTGCTGACCGCATTCAGGGCCTGATCGAGATTGTCCAGTACCAGAAAACGCACTGGCTTGCCCAGGTATTCGCCGAACTTGATGGCGAGGTCATGCTCAAGTCCTACCGTGCGTCCATCGGGCTGCGTGTAATAGGTCGTTGGTCCGAGCCGGGTGGCGACCACCAGTTCAGACAGCGTCTCGAGATTGGCAACGGGAGACAGGATGGGCGCCTGAGAAAGAATGATGGCACCATCCCGATCATTGGTATGGAGATAGGACCATAGCATGCCGGCAACCAGCAACAGGAGAGCGCCGACAAAGGCACGCTCCGGACGGTCCAGAAAAATGCGCAGCAGCAGATGTCCGAGAGTGGAGTGAGAGCGCTGTGTTACCATCCTGACCTATGACGGATCGTTGCGTTGCCATTTTACCAGCGGGAGGAACTGGCTCCCGATTTGGAACGGAGCGTCCCAAGCAGTTTACCCTGCTTTGCGGCCAACCGTTGTTGTTCCACGCGATTCAGGCATTATTGCAGGATGTGCGGGTGCAAGCGATATACGTCGCGCTATCTCCGGAGTATCAAGACTTTCTCGACTGGGAAGCCTGGCAAGGGCGGGTTCATCCCGTCTCCTGTGCCGGCAAAACCCGCTCTGCCACTGTTGGCAATGCGCTGAACCACCTTGCATCCGAGCTGGCGCCTTCTGATTGGGTACTGGTGCATGATGCGGCCAGACCCTGCCTTTCGCGGCTGGCGCTGACCAGACTGCTGGATGCCGTATGGGAAGATGCGGTAGGAGGGCTTTTGGCGGTGCCGGTGGCAGATACCTTGAAGCTCGCGGCATCCACGGGAAGGGTTGCCCATACGGTGGATCGTCGTCAGCTTTGGGCAGCGCAGACACCGCAAATGTTCCGCTATGGTGTGCTGCGCCAAGCGTTGCAAGGATTACCGGAAGCCACGGATGAGGCCTCTGCCATGGAAGCGTTGGGTTACCATCCGTTGCTGGTGTTGGGCGACCCTTTGAACATCAAGGTGACTTTCCCTGAAGACCGGTTACTGGCACAACTGGGCCTTGGAGTGCACCAGGCCAGACAGGAGACCACATGAGAATCGGCCAGGGATTTGATGTGCATGCACTCGTGCGGGGGTGCCGGCTCATGATCGGTGGCGTGGAGATCCCCTTTGATTTTGGCTTGGAGGGACACTCCGACGCCGATGTGTTATTGCACGCCGTTTGTGATGCCCTGCTTGGTGCCGCTGGTTTAGGTGACATCGGTCGACATTTTCCTGATTCCGACCCTGCCTATCGAGGGGTGGATAGCCGGATACTGTTGCGGGAAGTGGTACGAAGGGTCGTGCATGCCGGGTATGCGCCGGTCAACATTGATGCCACCATCATTGCCCAGGCGCCGCGCATGGCCCCCCACATTCCTGCCATGGTGACGCATCTGGCGGCGGATACGGGCTTGCCGGAGAATGCGGTCAACATCAAAGCCACGACTACGGAGATGCTGGGATTCACCGGTCGTGGCGAGGGAATTGCGGCGCAGGCGATATGCTTGCTACAGGAACGCAATCAATAGGGAAACGTCGCATCCGGCTTGATTTTTTGAATTTCCCGTTTGAATTCCTTCTGGATGCGTACAAGGGCTTCCGCGGTGTCGGCTTCAAAACGCAACACAATGACCGGCGTCGTGTTGCTGGAACGGGCCAGCCCGAAACCATCGGAATATTCCACACGTACCCCATCCAGGGTAATGATGTCACGGGCGTCAGGAAACTGGCCGGAGGTCTGCAGGGCCGAAATGATCGAGAAGTTTTCTCCTTCCTTTAGGCGAATCTGCAATTCAGGTGTCGTGACCGCATCGGGCAGACGATTCAGGGTTTCATTGGGGTTGTCGGCACGGCTCAGGATTTCCAGCAGCCGGGCAGCTGCATAGAGCCCGTCATCAAAACCGTACCAGCGCTCCTTGAAAAAAGTGTGTCCGCTCATTTCGCCCGCCAGCAGTGCACCGGTTTCCTTCATCTTTGCCTTGATCAGCGAATGCCCTGTTTTCCACAAGGTGGGTTTTCCACCATGTTCCCGAATCCATGGGAACAGGTTGCGCGTGCACTTCACGTCAAAAATGATTTCAGCACCCGGATTGCGGGAGAGCACGTCGGCGGCAAACAGCATCAGTTGCCGGTCCGGGTAAATGATGTGTCCATCTTTCGTGACGACACCCAGGCGATCGCCATCGCCGTCGAAAGCCAGGCCTATTTCGCCAGCGCTTGTCGCCAGTGTCGCCTGGACGTCCTTCAGGTTTTCAGGCTGGGAGGGGTCCGGATGATGGTTGGGGAAATGCCCGTCCACATCGCAGAACAGTGGAATCACGTGACACCCCAGGCGACGGAACAGCTCGGGTGCAAAACGGCCAGGAATGCCATTGCCACAATCGATGACGACCGTCATCGGGCGAGCGAGGGAGATGCCACCCACCACACGTTCAAGATAACGGGAAGCAATGTCAGCTTCGCGGTAACTGCCGTTTCCCTGGGTCAATCGACCCTGTGCCAGGCGATCATACAGGGCCAGAATGGCATCGCCGGAAAGGGTGTCTCCCCCCAGGACCATTTTCAACCCGTTGTATTCCGGAGGATTATGGGAACCCGTCACCATGACGCCAGAGGAGTCGGCAAGTTCGTGCGCAGCGAAATACAGCATGGGGGTGGTGACCATGCCCATGTCAATCACATCCACGCCGCTGCTTCTTATGCCTTCGGCGAGCGCACTGCTCAAGGCGGGGCCTGACAGCCGGCCATCCCTTCCAATGGCAATACAGGAAAGGCCTCGTGCTTTTGCCTCAGAACCGATGGCCTGCCCGATGGCGTTGACCCCTGCAGTCGTGAGCGAGCGATCCACGATGCCACGAATGTCATAGGCTTTGAAAATTTCACGCGGTATGTTCATGAAATGATGGACTCCGTTTTAGAATGTCGCCGATATGCGGGCGACATAGATTTTGGCGGGCGCTCCCTGGTTCAGGCCGTAAAGAAGTGCCGTGCTATATTCCAGGGTTTTTTCGTGACCCACGCGAAACTCTCCTGACACGCCAGGCCCCAGCTGGTGCGCATTGTCGGCGGGGCGGTAATAGGCTTCGATGCCAGGGACAAATTCATCCTTCACTTTGTATCCTCCCATGTAGGTGGCGCGGAAATTGAATTTACCGACCAGATCAACGCCAACCTGCTTTTCCCAGATCAGGTTGAGTTTTTGATGGGTTGTATCCGTTTCCTTTTCGATCAGGGGTCCTACTTCAACCGAATTCGAAAGCCTGGATGGGGTATTGCGGACGTAGGCAACCAGCATGCCCATGTCTGCCCAGTACCGGTCATGTTCGGTCATCTGGAAAAAGTTCTCCCACTCCGTCCCTCCCAGGTGGGTTCCAGTGAGCGGACCATAGTTGACGGGGCCTGAATACAGCTCGGTCTTCCACCAGCTCAATGGGCTGTACGCGATTGCGATGCCAAATATTCCGCTGCGATCGATGGCCGGATCCGCATCCCGCGTATTGAATCCCCGCATTTCAATTTCTGATTGCCCTTGGGTTACCAGAGGGGAGTATACAATGTAGTCGTCCCCTGAAAAGGCGGGCGGGGCCATTAGCGTCAGGAAAGGGGTAAATTGCCTCCAGCGCTTGATCAAGGAGGCACGGGCCTTGCGGTATCGGCAGGTCATGAAACTTCCTTTATTCTTGGTGGGACAGTGCAGCTGACGTCTTCATTCTGAACGATCTCCCAGCACAAGTGAAGGACTGGTGGGGCGTGACAGGAATGCCAGGAGGTGATGCGGCATCCACTGCAGATTGCCAGGAAAAGGGCCGGAAACGAAGCCCACATGGCCACCATGGGCCTGAAAATCCCGGAAAACGGTCATGCTGCAGAGGCTGGCATCCGGCAAGGCGGCCTGGGGGACGAAAGGGTCATCCAGGGCATTCAGCAGCAGAGTCGGAATGCGAATGGAGGCCAGCCATGGCTTGCTGCTACAGCGTGTCCAATAGTCCTGGGCATCGGAAAATCCGTGGACGGGTGCCATGAAGTGGTCGTCAAATTCCCTCAGGGTGCGTGCTTCGAGGGTCTTCTCGAGGTCGAACAGCCCGGGGAACTGGTGGAATTTCTTTTCCGCCTTTGGTTTGAGGGTGGACAGGAAATGACGCGTATAGAGACGATTGAACCCGCAGGACAGGTGGTCTCCGACAATCGCCAGGTCAAATGGTGCGGCAACTGCTGCAGCGCTGCTTATCCGTCGGTTGGCATGTGCGCCTTGTTCTCCAAGCCACTTGAGCAGCATGTTGCCACCCAGTGAAATTCCAATGGCATGACAGGACGTGCCCCCCCCGATTTGGTTTGCCCGGGATAGTATCCAGTCAATTTCCGCACTGTCGCCAGCATGGTAGAGGCGTGCCATGCGGTTTGGGGGGCCGCTGCAGCTTCTGAAATTTGGAGCCAGCACATGCCAGCCCTGTGCGGCCGCATGATGGGCCAGGGTACGGACGTAGCGGGACTCCGTACTGCCTTCCAGCCCATGAAAAATGACCAGCAGCGGGGCCTCCCGCATTCCCGGCACGTGATCGACATCAAGAAAATCCTGATCCGGAGTTACCCAGCGTTGCCTGACCCATTTTGGCCGGGGGGTTGGCGCCAGCAGGGCGCCGTAAAGGGTTTGCGCGTGGCGATGCCGGAGCCAGAATGGAGGAGCGAACGCGGGCCTTGGTGTCATCTGATGGGTGCCTGTTACGAATCGAAAAACGATATCATGATGGTTTCAACATTGCAGCACTTCCAAGCAGGCCATGACACGTCCTACGCGCATTCACATTCATCTCGATCGCCTGGTACATAATTGCCGCCTAGTGCGGAAACTGCATCCCGGGCCGGTTCTTGCGGTGATCAAGGCAAATGCTTACGGCCACGGTGATGTATTGTGTGCCAAAACGCTGGCGCCGCTGGTGGATGGTTTCGCCGTTGCATCGCTTGAAGAAGCGTGCCGGTTGCGGGATGCCGAAATCCAGCTCCCCATTCTCCTGCTCGCGGGCGTTTTCGACCCTTCCGAAATGGAAATGGTGCTGACCCATGGCCTGACACCCGTGGTGCATGCCTCCTGGCAGATTGATGTCCTGCACAACGCTTCAGTCAAGAGCCCCATGCCCGTCTGGCTCAAAGTGGATACGGGAATGCATCGGCTGGGATTTTTGCCAGAACATGTACTGCCCGCATTCCAGAGCTTGAGTCATGGCGGGAAAGTCGGCCCGGTGATTCTCATGACACATTTTGCGAACGCGGACACTTCCGATGATGCCCTGTTGCAGGAACCCCTGCGCAAGTTCCGCCATGTGCTGGGCCAATTGCCGCCTGTGGAAACCAGCCTCAGTAATTCTGGCGTGCTGCTGGGGCATCCCGGGATCCAGGGGGACTGGGCGCGGCCAGGACTGATGCTTTTTGGTGTGGATCCTGCCGCACCTGGTGCGGCGACCAGGCAGGATTTGCAACCGGTGATGCGGCTTACTTCCTGCGTTTCTGCAGAGCGCACCATAGACGTGGGCGAATCGGTGGGCTACGGCAGCCGTTTTACGGCGCAACGGCGCACGCGAGTGGGCGTGATTCCCTGTGGATATGCTGACGGCTATCCACGCAGCGCTCCGGAAGGCACGCCCATCCAGGTGGGGAACAGCCTGGCGCCTTTGATTGGGCGTGTTTCCATGGACATGTTGACCGTGGACCTGACGGATATGCCACAGGCTGGCATCGGAACGCCTGTGGAATTATGGGGAGATTCCGTAGCGGTCAGTACTGTTGCGGCCGCATCCGGAACGGTTGCCTACGAAGTCCTGTGCCAGGCACGTCGTGCCGCCGTCCAGGTGCACTGGGCAGAGGATATGCCATGATGCCCCACAATCGGCTTGAACCGGGATGACCAGGGGGGTGCGTCATGGCAACGGGAGCAGATGACAGGTCGAGATGCCACTGGTGCACCGACTCTCCGGAGCTTCTCCACTATCATGACCGCGAGTGGGGATTCCCAGTCTGCGACGACGTTCCCCTCTTTGAAAAATTGAGTCTAGAGTTATTCCAGTCGGGGCTGAGCTGGCGTACGATCCTGGCCAAGCGGGAGAATTTTCGCAGCGCCTTCCACCAGTTCGACTTCAACGCAATTGCCCATTTTTCCCAACACGATGTGGAACGGCTGCTTGGAGACCAAGGCATTGTCCGCCATCGTGGCAAGATTGAAGCAGTTCTCCACAATGCCCTGCAAGCCCAGGATATTGTGTGTCAGGAGGGGTCGTTATCCGCCTTCGTCTGGCGCTACGAGCCCCACATGGGATGGGAAGGCAAAATGCCACCGGAAGCACTGTCCCTGGCCCACGATCTGAAGAAGCGGGGCTGGAAATTCGTTGGCCCTACCACGGTGTACGCATTCATGCAGGCAGCGGGGCTTGTCAACGATCATGAAGAAGATTGCAGGATTCGGGATCGCGTGGAATCTGCGAGAAAATCCTTCAAGCGTACGAGGTGCTGAAGAAACCCAGGGTTGTTGCCACAGTCGAGAGGTTTTTCTTTCCGCGCGTCATTCATACGGGCACCGATACGATTCTGGCTATTGAATCAAGGACCGTAATGGCGCCATAATACATTCTGTATTCTGGTCAATTCATGACGATTCACATTTGCTGTAAAGGAGGTTTGTATGAGACTTCCTATCATTTTCCTGCCTTTGTTCGTTGTTGCCGTAATGGTTTCCTCGTGTGTTACCGAACCACCTCGTTCAGCTGCTGAAATTGCGGCAGACAACCAGATCGAAATGGAAGTAATGCAAAAGCTGGATGCCAGCACCACCATTTATGCACGCCATATTGATGTCAAAGCCCGGGGTGGCGTGGTGCGCCTTAGCGGGGATGTAACGGACGGATATGAGCTGGTAGAAGCAGGGCGCCTTGCCTTGAGTGTCCCTGGTGTCAAGAAAGTTCGCAATGAACTGGAAATCGATATGGACGGCAGGGGAAAAGGTCGTGGTGGCTAGCGCATGCTGCCGGGATGATCCTGAACATGTCTGATGGCACAGAGCGCGCAGTTTCTGCTAACCGATAACCCCTAAAACCCTGTTGTTCTTGCGCCGGCATTGCAACTGCCCGGCGCTACCATTCCCGTCATGAGTGATGTGATGAACGTGCATCTGTCCCGGATGCTCAGAAGCGTTTTTTCCAATTTGGCTCCATTGCTGGATGACCCGGACGTGGGGGAAATCATGGTGAATGGGGAAGACAAGGTCTGGATTGAAAGGGGCGGCATGCTTGAACGGGTGCCCGTGTCCTTTTCCTCCAAAGAAGCCGGGAATGCCATTCAAATTCTGGCGGCGCTTTCCGATCGCGAAGTGGGCCCTCGTCATGGTGTGCTGCTGGATACTTCTTTTGGCAACATGCGTGTGTCGGCAGTGCTCTTTCCGATCGCAACACATGGTAATGCCCTGTGCATTCGCAAGCATGCCGGTATGAGGCACACGGTGCATGATTACCTGCCTTGCCCAAGCCATTTCTCACCTGCGACGGAAGCAGAGCCGGAAACAGGGGCGGCCATAAACTGGTTGCATCCTGTCCAGGCCGTCCTGGCAGGGTGGATTTCCAACAGAAAGAATGTGCTGGTCAGCGGGGGAACCAGCACAGGAAAAACCACATTCCTCAATGCACTGATTCAGATGTTTCCACATTCCGAACGGCTGGTCGTGATTGAAGACACCCGTGAACTGACAATTGCATCGCCCAATTTCGTTTCATTCGAAGCACACCCGGAACACCAGGTGACCATACGGGATCTGGTCAAGCAAACACTCAGGTTCCGGCCTGACCGGATCATTGTGGGCGAGGTCCGGGGTGGAGAAGCTTTTGATCTGTTGCAGGCCATGAATACGGGGCATGCCGGTTGCCTTGGCACATTACATGCCAACAGTGCCGTCGATGCGCTGCATCGCCTGGAACAAATGGTGCTGCAAAGTGGCGTGGAATGGCCCGTATCGGCCATTGCACAGCAAATTTCGAATTGCATCGATGGGGTGATTCATTTGGGCCGTGTTTCCGGGACGCGCCAAATCGTTGACCTGATACAAGTGGAGGGGCGGCACAATGGGGATTATCAAACCCGTTCTCTGTTTCAGGCATCCTGAACTTTCCCAGGGGCGCTTTGCTTCAGGCTGCCGCCTTGCCAGGGCATGTGGACAGATAGGGCTGGTACTGCTGTTGCTGGTGCCGGTCATGGCCTGGGCCGTGTATACCCCTATGCCATGGGAAGGCCCGATATGTGCCGTGGCCAGCAGCTTGAAGGGGCAGGTGGCAGTGGTGCTGTCAGTCGTGGCCACCATCATGATCGGCATCATGTTCATGTATGCCGAAACCGGCGGCATTGTTGCCCGAATTGCCAGCTGGCTACTCGGCATGTCTTGTGCGCTGTCCGTAGTGAGCATCATTACTGCACTATTTCCAGGTGTCGCCATGCCGGGATGTCTATGATCCTGTCTGCAGAGCGGCGGAACACGATCCTGCACCAGGCGTTGGTGGAGCCCATGTTGATTGCCGGTGTCGAAAAGCCATTTGCCATTGTGAACGCGACATTGGCCATTGCTCTTGTAGGAGACCTGCATCTCTATGGATGGATCCCGCTGTCAATTCTGACGCACTGGATTCTGCGCCGGATCACGGCAGACGACCCATTTACCCGGCAAATTTATATCAAGTACAACCGGCAACCTGACAGCTATGATCCCTGGCACCATGCGCGCGGGCACAGAGGGTTGAGGCCCCAGGGATTTGGCAGGCACATGGCATGTTGAACCTGAAACGGGCGGCTATCGGCTTTGATAGATGTTCCCGGGGCCTGTCAGAGGTTCTGCCATGGCTGATTCAGATTGCACCCGGTCTTGTCCTGAACAAGGATGGGGGCTTGCTGGCCTGTTTCGAGATGGGGGGCATGCCTGTGGAAGGCAGTGACGATCTTGCCATTGACCGGGGTGCTGATCTCTTCGAGCAGTCACTGCGTAATATGGATAGCCGGGTCACCATGTGGTTTACGGTGTTACGACGGGAGTTTCATGAATATCCTGAAGGGCGTTTTGTGAATGCGCAAAGTGCTGCCATCGACCAGTTATATCGTCAGGAAATTTCAGCACGTCGACGTTATATCAACCGGCATTACCTCAGTGTTCTGTTTTCAGTCAATGAGCAACGGGATGGATTTTTTGGCGCCTTGGTGCAGGCAGCGGGGGAGGGGGAAGGTCTGATTCTGCAACGGTTATGGGAAACGGCCCTGCGTCAGCTGTTTCACGAGGAGGCATTCCTTCATGATGCAAGCCAGTTAAAAAGACGTATGGAACGGTTTGAAGAGATGTTGGCACAATTTGTGGAAACCTTGCTTCCTTTGGGATTGAAGCGTCTCGAGGGCACGGCGCTCAACAGCTTCCTCCATGAAATGGCCAGTCCGGCAAGTGCCGGTGACGACATTCCTGATGTGCCGGCAAGTGCCTATCTCGATACGGCTCTGGGTGGAGATCGTATCGTCATCGCGGGTGACCACCTGCGCTTTGAGGGGGTGCACAAGGTGTGCCTTGGCGCAGGTCTTGCCGTGAAAGCCTGGCCCGGGGCAACGTTTCCCGGAATGCTGGACAGTATCCTGTCAGCGCCTGCAGAACTGACGTTGTCCCAGGCATTCCGTTTTGTGGATCATGAGGAAGCAAAACGATATATCAAGAACGTGCAACGCTTCCATCTCAATTTGCAGAAATCCATTTTCAGTTATGTCAGGGAGGCCATTTCCGGCGAGGAAAGCGTGGTGCGTGACACCGGCCGAGCGGTTTCCGCAGAAGATGCCCGGCAGGCGTTGACCGATATGGTCGGGGCACAACGGCTATTTGGGTATCTCAACCTGACCGTTCTTGTCCTGGCTTCCTGCCAGGATGCTTTGGAGGAAGCGCTCAGCAGTGTTGCTTCTGGCATTCGCGCGCAGGGGTATCTTCTTTTGCGTGAACGGTTGCATCTCAACTCGGCATGGTCAGGAACGCTTCCTGGCCAGTGGGGGGAATTGGTGCGTTGGCATTTCATCAGTACGGCCAATTGGGCGGACCTCTGCCCGATCCGGACGGCCAGCACAGGTTTCCGGGAAAATCTCTATCTGACCCAACAAACAGGAAGGCAATGTCCCGCGCTGTCCTTGTTTTCAACAGCGGCAGGGGGCCCTTATCACTTTAATTTTCATCATCGCGATCTTGCCCACGCCATTGTGATCGGGCCTTCGCGCAGCGGGAAATCAGTATGGGTCAACTTCCTGCTGAGCCAGTTCCAGAAATATCATCCGGTGCGTACCGTGATATTCGACAAGGACCGTTCCTGCCGGATTCCCACGTTGCTGCAAGGCGGACAATGCATTGAAGTCGGAGAACCGACGCTTCAGCTCAATCCGCTCAAACTGGTGTCGCAGGCGTTACATCGGCCCTGGCTCGGTCGCTGGGTTGAAATTCTGCTGACGGCCCACGGGCGCTCATTGACCGCCGGTGACCGGCAGGCAGTGGGGGAAGCCCTTGAGGGAATGGCGCACCTTTCTGCAGAGTTTCATCAACTTTCAAGCTTGCATGGTCTGTTGCCGCGTCATCTGCGGGCCGAGCTCGATCCCTGGATTTCGGGAGGCGCTTTGGGTGCCCTGTTTGATCATGTGGAGGACAGCTTTTCCTTATCGGCATTTACGTGCATAGAGATGGGTAGTGTTTTGAAGGATCACCGGATTGCCCGGGCTTTCCTGGAATATGCGTTTTTCAGGGTGGAGCGTGCTTTGGCGGAAAACGAGGGAATTCCCACCCTGATTTATGTCGAGGAAGCGTGGTTCATGTTGTCGGACGCTTATTTCTCGAACCGCATTCGTGATTGGCTGAAAACGATCCCGAAGAAATTGGGGTCCGTGGTACTGGCGACACAATCCCTGGATGACTTTTCGAAATCAGACATCTTTTCGACGATCGCCGACAATATTCCCACAAGGGTTTTTTTGCCTAACCGGAATGCCCGTGTGCATCGTGACCTGTACCGCAATCAGTTCGGTCTGAACGATGCCCAGATTTTGCGTATCGAGCAGGCGCAGGACAAACGACATTACTATGTCAGCACTCCGGAGGCCAGCCACCTCCTGGAAATTTGCTTCCCACCTGCCTTATTGTCCTGGCTGCGCTCTGACGTCAAGGCGTTGGCGGTTTTTGAACGGCATCGCGCCTCCGGGCGTCCGGATTGGCCCAGCGCCTACCTGGATGAAATGGCCCATGCCTCATGAAAGGCATGCGGAACGGCCATCCCTGGTACCACTTGGCGTTCTTGTGCGCTCTATGCCTGCAAGTCCAGGCCGGAGGCGGTGGTGCCATGGGCACGATTGTGTACGATCCCACCAATCATGCGGAAACTGCCATTTCGGCAGCCAATGCAGTGAGACAAACAGCCCAAATGGTGCAGTCTTACGCATTGCAGTTTCAACAATACCTGAATGAACTCGAGCAACTCAAAAAACTGCCACAGGATACGCTGGGGCAGGTGCTGCAACCTTATACGGACCAGATGGCCGCGGTGCAGTCCCTATCCCAGACCCTGAACGACACATTGGGGCAGGTTGAAGCGTTACAAGGGATGTTTACGACCCAATTCAGGCAAATGGCAGCGCAAGGCCTCTCTCCCAGCCAATACATGGACCGGGAAATGCAAATTGCGCAATATCGCGGACAGGGTATTGGTACTGTATTTCAAAACGAAGTGACGACCTTGCAGTCCGTGAACGATTCCTATGCCCGTATACGCCTGCTGCAAAACCAGATCCCTGCCAGTGCAGGGCTGCAACAAAGTTTCCAGACCGTCAATCAGCATCTCAACCTGCTGGCGGGGCAGAATGCGCAGCTCATTGGGCTGATTGCGAGCCACCAGGCCAATGCATCTGCACGTTTGCAGGATGAGGCGAGCGCCAATGCCTTGGCAGGGGAAATCATACAACAGCGGCGTCAGGACGATGCGCTGAAAGTGCAGATATTGCATCAACAATTGCGCCAGCAGGAGTCCGTACAAGGCTGGGGCATCATGAACAGTGGTCAGTAACCCCCATGGTCAGCTTGGACCCCTCCATCATCGACCAGTTTTCCCAATCGTTTCTGGAAGGCGGCAGGGCGCTGCACGCCAACTTGTCCGGTATTGCCGAAAGTTTGTACGGCTCATTGTTATTGCTCACATTCAGCTGGTTTGGCATCAACGCCGTACTGGAATCCATGACCGGTGAACATCTGGGGAAAGTCCTGTCACGCCTCATTCGCTTTCTGTTTTTATCCGGGTTGGTTGCATGGTTTTTGCAAGCTTACGATTTCATCTTTTATCAAGGAATTTACAAGGGCTGCGAAGCGGTGGCGGCAGCAATTGCCGGACCAGGGGGGACCGGCCAGGGGTTTGCCACGGCCTGGAGTATTTACACGGACATCATCGCGACCATATGGGATAGCCTTGCGGCGAGCCCAGACCGTTATTTGAGCGGTGCAACACCAATGTCCTGGGC
>JAKBAT010000027.1 GCA_021808815.1 Pseudomonadota bacterium | reverse complement strand
GCGGGACCGGCACTTCGGGGGGGGGTGTCGTGCGCCGCAGTGCCTCCGGCAGAACAGGTTCCAGACGGGGCGCCACCTGCGAGGCCGTCACCGGGCTCGTGAAAGCCCAGGGGGTGGCATCGGCGGAGGTATTGGCCTTGGCCACGGGCCGGTCGTAATTGTAGGTCAGGGTCAGGGTCGCCTGGCTCGCCTGCTCGTTGGGATTGCGGTTGCCCACCTTGTGGCTCAGGCTGAAATCCACCTGGAGGGCTTGCCCCAGGGGGTAGTGCACCGTTCCACCCAACCGGGGGGCACGCGAATCGTCTTCGGCAAGGATACTGAAATGCTCGTCCAGGTGGGCGTCCAGACTACCGAAGAACCCCTTCATCATGGACGTGGGCAACAGGCTGCGGGCAAGCCCCCCCGTAATATCGAGCGGTCCGAAGGTGCTTGTGACCACCCCGTATTCCTGGCGGTAATGACTGGCCGCACCACCAAAGTCGGTCACCCCAGCCGCCACATGGGAATTCCAGGGCAATTCGATGGGGAGCTGGTATTTGGCGTTGGCAGACAGGTCGCGGGTGGTGCTCTGGCAACCCGGAAAAAACTGGTTGCAGCTCGGATCGCCGTCGTAAGTGAGTCGCGGCACCACTTCCAGCCCGGGCAGCACGCCCAGGCCCAGGTCCATACTGCCAAAATAACCGGTACCGTAAACGCGTGGAATTTCCGGAATGGTGTTGCTCACGCCATAGGCAATGTCCCCGGGCGTCAGGACATCCGCCGTGGGCGTGTTGAAGGCCCCGGTGTAGCCACTGGGTGCCAGCTGGGCAACGCCTCCCCGTGACAGGGCAAGCAACAGCAGGGTCAAAGCGACCCTGCCGGTACGAAACCGGATCATCATTCCCGCCTGTGATTAAGCAGCGGCAACCTTACAGGAACGGGCTGGCGAAGACAATGAGGTGGTGCGTGGCTTATTCCACATTCCGTGCCCGCCGGGACCGAGTTCCTGGCCTACGTGGCATTTGTTCGCTGCTGGCGGCTTCTGCTGCCACGCTGTCGGAGACTTTGCGTTTCGTCGTTGCCCGACGCCTGGAGGCGGGTTTTGCTGCCGGTTCTGGAATGTCCGGCGTCACTGCGGGCGCTTCCGTTGCACTGGCCTTGCCAGCATCCGCGCCTGTCATGTCCAGGGGCGGGGTCTCAACCCCCGCGCCACGGAACACATAAGCACCGGATTTGTCATCGCGCCCCACCTCCAGAAACCCACGTACCTGTGCCTCCTCCAGCAGATTGCCGAAGGCCCGGAAGCCATAGTGGTTTTCGTTGAAACCGGGGCTGCGCCGCTTGATGGCCTGTTTCAGGGCTGACGCCCAGATCTTGCCGCTTTCTCCCCGTTCGGAAGCCAACGCCTCGAAAGTCTCCACAGCCAGTTCAATGGCCTGGGTCTTGCGCCCCTCCATCTCCTCCCGCGGGAGTTTTTCTGCCACGGCCTGGCGTCTCGTGGCAGGCGACTGCGGCTTGCGCCCGTTGCTGCTTGCCACAGCGCGCTGCTTTTCACGCACCAGGTCGTCATAAAAGATGAACTCGTCGCAATTGGCCACCAGCAGGTCGGAAGTGGATTGCTTGACGCCCACGCCAATCACCTGCTTGTCGTTTTCGCGAAGTTTGGACACCAGGGGTGAAAAATCGGAATCCCCGCTGATGATGACAAATGTGTTGACATGGGATTTGGTGTAGCAGAGATCCAGGGCATCCACCACCATGCGGATGTCGGCAGAATTCTTCCCCGACTGGCGCACATGGGGAATTTCAATGAGCTCGAAGTTGGCTTCATGCATGGTGGCCTTGAAGCCCTTGTAACGCTCCCAGTCGCAATAGGCCTTCTTGACCACGATGCTGCCCTTGAGCAGCAGTCGCTCCAGCACCGGCTGGATGTCGAATTTGTCGTACTGGGCATCGCGCACCCCGAGGGCGATGTTCTCGAAGTCGCAGAACAGGGCCATGCTGATCGTGTCGTAGGAAGAACTCATGGGAAAGGCTCTCAAGAAAAAACTGGACTGACAGCAGTCTACCGCACTTCTGCGATGGTTTTCTCGCCCAGGTACGCCGAGCGCACCAGGGGGTTGTCGATGCAGGCTGCCGTGCTATCGGACAGCACCACTCGTCCTGACTCCATCACGTAGGCCCGGTCACACAGTTCCAGCGCAAGGCGCGCGTTCTGTTCCACCAGCAACAAGGTCACCCCTTCTGCGGCAATTTTGCCGATCACCTCAAAAATCCTGTCCACCATGAGCGGCGCAAGCCCCATGCTGGGCTCATCCAGCATCAGCAGCCGCGGTTTTGCCATGAGGGCACGCCCAAGGGCCAGCATCTGCTGTTCACCGCCCGAAAGGGTTCCTGCCACCTGGTGTCGGCGTTCGCGCAAACGGGCGAACAATCCGTAGACGTGGTCGAGCTCCTGTGCCAGCGACGCTCCGAGGGCACGATGGTAGGCCCCCATCAGGAGGTTTTCCTCGATGGTGAGTCGCGGAAAAATCCCGCGCCCTTCCGGGACCAGCGCAACCCCCAGCCCCACCCGTTGCCAGGCCGGCACCTGCGTCAGCAGGCTGCCGTCGTAAGTCAATTTTCCTGCGACCGGTTTCACCAGGCCTGCCAACACGTTGAGAACACTGCTTTTACCTGCGCCGTTGGCGCCGATCAGGGTCACCCGCTCCCCTGCCCCGACTTCGAGATTGAGCGACCGGACCGCGTGAATGCCGCCATAGCGCACTTCCAGGCCGGACACCTCGAGCAACGGGCTCATGCCGCCCCCTGCCCCAGATAAGCCGCCACGACCGCAGGGTCGTTCAGGACATGCCGGGGTTCCCCTTCCGCAATGCGTTCGCCATAATCCAGCACCGTGATGCGATCGCACAGGGACGCCACCCACTTCACATCGTGTTCGATCAGCAACACCGCCGTGCCATCTTCGCGAATGCGTCGCACCAGCCCTCCCAACGCACCGCGTTCGGCCGCATTCATGCCGGCAGCCGGCTCGTCCAGGGCCAACAGGCGGGGTTCGGTTGCCAGGGCGCGGGCAATTTCGAGCCGTCGCTGATCACCATAGGACAAGGTCCCTGCAACCCGATGGGCGTGGGCAGCGATCCCCACATAATCCAGCAGTCCCTGCGCGGCATGGGCGATGGCCTGCTCTTCTTCCCGCGTCGCCCGGGTCTGGAACAGCGCACCCAGCACCCCGGCCCGGGTGCGCACATGGCGTCCCACCATGACATTTTCCAGGACGGTCATGTTGGGAAACAGGCGGATGTTCTGAAACGTGCGTGCGATGCCCGTCTTGGCCACCCGATGCGGTTCGCCCACGGGCAGGGCACTGCCCGCAAACCGCACCGTGCCGGCATCCGGCGGGTAGATTCCCGTGAGCACATTGAAAAACGTGGTCTTGCCGGCACCGTTGGGTCCGATCAGGCCGGTAATCGACCCCGCATCCAGAGTCAGGGACACCTCATGCAGTGCGCGCAGGCCCCCGAACCGTTTGCCGATTCCATGGGCTTCCAGCAGTGGCACGGGTTTCTCTGCTTCCTGCTCCCTACCCATGGTGCAACTCCCGCTGCCGCGCACGTGCCGGCAACAACCCCTCCGGACGCAACAGCATCATGAGGACGAGTGCCAGTCCGAACAGCAGCAGACGCAAATTGGACGGATCGACCCATACGCGACCCAGCAGCAATTCCTGCAAGCCCCCGATGCCTCGCAGGGCTTCCGGCAACACGGACAGCAGCACAGCTCCCAGCACCACCCCGGCGATATTGCCCATCCCGCCCAGGACCACCATGCACAACACCATCACGGATTCCTGCAGCGTAAAGCTTTCCGGGCTGACAAAACCCTGGAACCCGGCGAACAGCCCTCCCGACAAACCACCGAAACTTGCCCCCATGGCAAACGCCAGGAGCTTGAGATTGCGGGTATTGAGGCCCATGCTGGCCGCCGCGATCTCGTCTTCGCGAATGGCCGCCCAGGCCCGCCCGATGCGCGAGCGTTCCAGCCGCCGGGACAGTCCGATGGCCAGCAGCACCCCCGCCAGGAAAAGGAAATACACGTTCATCACCATCGGGATTTCCAGCCCCCCCATATGGAGGGTCTCGCCCAGGGACCAGGGCCCGATGCGCAGGGGGTCGATCAAGCCAATGCCCTGTGGCCCATTGGTGATGTTGACCGGCGTGTTGAGGTTGTTGAGGAAAATGCGGATGATCTCGCCAAACCCGAGCGTGACGATCGCAAGATAGTCCCCCCGCAGCCCCAGTGTCGGCGTTCCCAGCAGCACACCAAAACTCGCTGCCAGCAAGGCCCCGGCCGGGAGCAAGGCCCACAGGGGCCAGTGCACTTCGAAATGCGGCGAGGCCAGCAACGCATAGCAATACGCCCCCACCGCAAAGAATGCCACGTATCCCAGGTCCAGCAGGCCGGCATAGCCCACCACGATGTTGAGCCCCAATGCCAGCAGGACGTACAGCAGGGCGAAATCGAGAATACGCACCCACCCCTGGCCCAGCAGGGCGTGGGTGAGAAAGGGCAGTGCCAGCAGGGCAATGGCGCTGCCCAGGATCTTCAGGCGCAACCGGCTCATGTCAGACCTTTTCCCGGGCACGCCGGCCCAGCAATCCGTTGGGATGGAGCACCAGCACGGCAATCAATACCAGGAAGGCAAACACATCCTTGTAATTGCTGCCGAAATAGCCACCGGTGAGGTCCCCGATATACCCGGCCCCCATGGCTTCCACCACCCCCAGCAACAGCCCCCCCAGCACGGCCCCGGCCAGGTTTCCGATGCCACCCAGCACTGCAGCGGTAAATGCCTTGAGGCCCAGCATGAACCCCATGGTGTAGTGCCCCACGTTGTAGTAGGCCACCACCATCACACCCGCCACGGCGGCGAGGGCCGAACCCAGCACAAACGTCAGCGCAATGATGCGGTCGGTGTTCACGCCCATCAGCTGCGCCACGGCAGGGTTCTGCGCCGTGGCCCGCATGGCGCGCCCCAGCGAGGTCCGCTGGACCAGTACCAGCAACCCTGCCATCAGCAACAGCGCCAGCACGATAATGACCGCCTGGATCCCCGTCAGGATGACCCCATTCCAGCTGAGACTGGTGGTGGGCAATATGGCGGGAAAGGACAGGTAGCCGCGTCCCCAGAGCAGCGCGGACACCTGCTGCAACACGATCGACAATCCGATGGCAGTGATCAACGGGGCCAGCTTCGGCGCCTTCCGCAAGGGACGATATGCGACCCGCTCGATCCCCCACCCCAGCAGCATGCAGGCCGCCAGGGCCAGGAGCACGCCCGCCGTCACGGCCCAGAACGCCGGCCAGCCCTGCCCGACAAGAAAGGCAATCACGCTGAGGCCCGCCAGCGCCCCCACCATGACCACATCCCCATGGGCAAAATTGATCAGCTCCATGATGCCGTACACCATGGTGTACCCCAGCGCCACCAGGGCGTAAATGCTGCCCAGGGTCAATCCATTGACCAGCTGCTGCAGGAAAATGTCCATCACACCCAGTCGCGGCCGTTGAGGAAGTCCCTGAGCAAGCGGTCCTCGCGGCTGCCGGGTTCGGGATGCCAGTCATAACGCCAGCGCACGATGGGGGGCATGGACATCAGGATGGATTCGGTGCGCCCCCCCGACTGCAGGCCAAACAGGGTTCCCCGATCGTATACCAGGTTGAATTCCACGTAGCGTCCGCGCCGGTAGGCCTGGAAATCGCGCTCCCGCTCACCGTAAGGGAGGCCGCGCCGGCGTTCCACGAGGGGCAGGTAGGCGGGCAGGAAGTGATCCCCCACGCTTTGCCACATCGCCTGCGCCTGTTCCAGGGGCAGCGCGTTGAAATCATCAAAAAAGATGCCTCCCACCCCGCGCGGTTCCTGGCGGTGCTTGAGATGGAAATACTCGTCGCACCATTTTTTGAAGCGGGGATAATAATCCGCCCCGAAAGGGTCCAGTGCCTCCTTGCACGTGCGATGGAAATGCCGCGCATCCTCTTCATAGCCATAGTAAGGCGTCAGGTCCATCCCACCCCCAAACCACCATGCCGGATCACTGCCGTCTTCGCCGAAAGCGGCAAAGAAGCGCACGTTCATATGCACCGTGGGCACGTAGGGATTGCGCGGATGCAACACCAGAGACACTCCCATGGCTTCAAACCGGCGACCCGCCAACTCGGGGCGATGGGCCGTAGCCGAGGGGGGCAACCCGCGGCCCATCACGTGGGAAAAATTCACGCCGCCGCGTTCCAGGAGGTTCCCCTCCTCCACCAGGGCACTCAGCCCGCCCCCACCTTCCGCCCTCTCCCAGGCATCCCGCCGGAAGGTTTTCCCGTCCTGCGCCTCCAGCGCTGCCACGATGCGTGCCTGCAAATCCACCAGATAGGCTTTGATGGCCGATGTATCCATAAGAAATGACGACCTCGAGAATTCAGGAAACCTTGCCGGCAGCACGATGGATGGCCGCCCGGATGCGATTGTAGGTGCCACAGCGACACAAATTGCCATTCATGGCCGCATCGATGTCGGCATCGGTGGGATGGGGATGTTCGGCCAGCAGGGCCGCCGCGCTCATGACCTGCCCTGACTGGCAGTATCCGCACTGTGCCACCTCCAGGGCCACCCAGGCCTGCTGGACGGGATGTTCCCCATGGCTGGACAACCCCTCGATGGTGGTCACTTTCCGCCCTGCCGCGTCGGACAAGGGCGTCTGGCAGGAGCGTACTGCCCGCCCATCCAGGTGCACGGTACAGGCCCCGCACAGCCCAACACCACAGGCATATTTGGTGCCGGTCAATCCCATCTCATCGCGAATCACCCACAGCAGGGGAGTTCCCGGATCGGATTTGAGCGTCACCAGTTTGCCGTTGAGAGTAAGCGTCGTTGTCATGCGACTGCTGCCGCCTTCCCGGGTTCTGACATAATGGTATCCATGACGGATCGTTCGCAAAAATTGTTGGTGGTGGTGGACGGCTCGTCCTACCTCTACCGGGCATTCCATGCCTTGCCCGACCTGCGCAACCGCCTGGGTGAGCCCACCGGCGCAATATTCGGGGTGCTGAACATGCTGCGCCGACTCCTCGTGGATTATAAGCCGGATTACGCGGCCTGCGTGTTCGACGCGCGCGGCCCCACCTTCCGCGATGCCTGGTACCCCGAATACAAGGCCCACCGGGCCCCCATGCCGCCTGACCTGGTCCTGCAGGTGGAACCCCTGCAACAGGCCATACAAGCCCTGGGATGGCCCCTGCTCGTCATCGAAGGCGTTGAAGCGGACGATGTGATCGGCACCCTTGCCCGCCAGGCCTCCAACCTGGGCATGCAAACCCTCATTTCCAGCGGCGACAAGGACATGGTGCAACTGCTCGAGGAGAGGGTCAGCCTGGTCAACACCCTGGCCAACGAGAAACTGGACATGGCCAGCGCCACTGAAAAATACGGCATTCGCCCCGATCAGTTCATCGATTACCTCACGCTCATCGGCGATGCGGTCGACAACGTGCCTGGCGTTGCCAAAGTCGGGCCCAAGACTGCCCTGAAATGGCTGCAACACTACGGCACCCTCGATGCCGTGCTGGCCGACGCCGCCAACATCCCCGGCGTTGTGGGCAACAACCTGCGGGCCGTTGCAGACTGGCTGCCCATGGCGCGAAAGCTGCTGACCATCCGCTGCGATGTCCCCCTGCCAAGGCAACCCGGGCAATTGCACCTGGCGGAGCCCGATCAGGACACCCTGCGATCCCTGGCGGAGCGCTACGATTTGCGCAGCTGGCTGCCCAGGACAGGTGACACCATCCCGCCGCCCGCCACCAGCGCCCCTCGCGCACCGACTGATGCGCCTCCCCGTACCGACCCCATGGAAGCGCACCCTCCCGTGCCTGCCCCTCCGACGCACTACACCACCATACTGACTCCGGAACAGCTGGAAGACTGGATGACGCGCCTCCAGGACGCCCCGCTCGTGGCACTGGATACGGAAACCACCCATCTCGACCCCATGATCGCCGAGCTGGTGGGGCTCTCCCTGAGCGTGACCCCGGGAGAGGCTGCCTACATTCCCCTGGGTCATCGGGGCCCTGACAGCAGCGTGCAACTGGACCGGGCGCAAACACTCGAACGGCTTCGCCCCTGGCTGGAAAACCCGGCTGCCCCCAAAGTGGGCCAACACCTCAAGTTCGACCAGCATATCCTGGCCAACCACGGCATTGCCCTGCAAGGCATCGTGCACGATACCCTGCTGCAGTCCTACGTGCTGGAGGCCCATCAACCCCATCACCTGGAAAGCCTGGCGCGACGCCACCTCGGGCGCGACACGCTGTCCTACCAGGACGTCACGGGCAAAGGCGCTGCCGCCATCGGATTCGAACAGGTGCCCCTGGACCGTGCCACTGCGTATGCGGCGGAAGATGCCGACATCACCCTGCAGGTGCACCAGGTCCTGTTCCCCCGGATTGCACAGGAACCCGCCTTGCTGTCCCTCTACCAGGATCTCGAGCTCCCCCTGCAACAGGTGCTCTGGCGCATGGAACGCAATGGGGTATTGCTGGATGTGGCGCAGCTGGAGCGCCAGAGCCATGAACTCGGCAGCCAGCTGCTTGACTTGGAAGTCCGGGCCCACCAGGCTGCCGGACGGCCGTTCAACCTCAATTCCCCCAAACAGATCCAGGCCATCCTGTTCGAAGAACTGGGGCTGCCCATCCGCAAGAAAACCCCCGGTGGCGCGCCGTCCACGGACGAAGACGTCCTGCAGCAGCTGGCCCTCGATTACCCGGTCCCCAAGCTGATCCTGGAGTACCGTGGCCTGGCCAAACTCAAATCCACCTACACGGATGCCCTGCCACGACGGATCAATCCCCGTACCGGCCGGGTGCATACCCACTATGCCCAGGCGGTTGCCGTGACCGGCCGCCTCGCCAGCAGCGACCCCAATTTGCAAAACATACCCGTCCGCACGGCAGAAGGGCGACGCATTCGCGCGGCGTTCATCGCACCCCCGGGCCGGGTGCTGGTTTCTGCCGATTATTCCCAGATCGAGCTGCGCATCATGGCACACCTGTCGCAGGACCCGGGGCTCCTGTCCGCCTTTGCCAGCGGGCAGGACGTGCACCGGGCCACGGCGGCGGAAATTTTCGGGGTGGGACCGGAGTCGGTCACCCCGGACCAGCGCCGTGCTGCCAAAACCATCAATTTCGGCCTGATCTACGGCATGTCCGCCTTTGGCCTGGCCACCCAGCTGGGGATCGAACGCGCAGCAGCCCAGGCCTACATGGAACGCTACTTCCATCGCTACCCGGGGGTCGCCCGCTACATGGAGCGCACCCGGGCCGACGCGCTCAAACACGGCTTTGTGGAAACCCTTTTCGGGCGCAGGCTCTGGCTACCGGACCTGCGCCTGGGGGCTGCGGGCCGGCGCCAGGGGGCCGAACGGGCCGCCATCAATGCGCCACTCCAGGGCACTGCGGCGGACCTCATCAAGCGCGCCATGATCCGGGTGGACGGCTGGCTGAGACACCAGAAACTGGCCGCCCTCATGATCATGCAGGTCCATGACGAGCTGGTGCTGGAAGTGCCGGAACCGGAACGGGAACTGGTGCTGCAGACCTTGCCCGATCTGATGTCGGGCGTGGCCCAATTGGCAGTCCCACTGCCGGTGGAACTGGGCTCTGGTCCCCATTGGGACGCCGCGCATTGAAGCTGTACAGTGCCGGGGCGTTCGGCGGTATAATTCACGCTTTTCGTTATCGCTGGTTGCAGCACCATGCAGATTGGTCCCTACCACCTTAAAAACAACCTGATGGTCGCTCCCATGGCCGGCGTGACCGACCGGCCTTTCCGCCAACTGTGCAAAACCATGGGGGCGGGACTTGCGGTTTCCGAAATGGTGTCCTCCAATTCGCTGTTATGGGGCTCGGAAAAGACCCGGCGTCGTGCCAACCATGAGGGTGAAGTCGAGCCCAAGTCGGTGCAGATCGCCGGCGCCGACCCGCGCATGATGGCCGAGGCGGCCCGCTACAATGTGGACCAGGGCGCCCAGATCATTGACATCAACATGGGCTGCCCCGCCAAAAAAGTCTGCAATGTGATGGCAGGATCCGCGCTCCTGCAAAACGAGCCTCTGGTGCAGCGCATCCTGGAAGCAGTCGTCGCCGCCGTCCCCGTGCCGGTCACCCTCAAGATCCGCACCGGGTGGGACCGTTCCCACCGCAACGCGCTGACGGTGGCACACATTGCGCAAGCCTCGGGCATACAGTCGCTCGCCATTCATGGCCGCACCCGGGCGTGTGGATATACCGGGGAAGCCGAATACGAAACCATTGCCGCCGTAAAGGCCGCCGTCCGCATTCCCGTGGTAGCCAATGGCGACATCACCAGCCCGGAAAAGGCGCGACAGGTTCTGGAACAAACCGGGGCCGACGGACTGATGATCGGTCGGGCCGCACAGGGGCGGCCGTGGATTTTCCGCGAGATTCATCACTACCTGACCACCGGCACCTTGCTGCCTCCTCCGCAGGTCAGCGAAATCCACCGCGTGCTGGGCGAACACCTGGAAGACCTATACACGTTCTATGGCCTGGAGACCGGTGTCCGTGTCGCCCGCAAGCACATTAGCTGGTATACCAAGGGGCTCAAGGGTTCCGCCGCCTTCCGACACGCCATGAACCAGCTGCAAACCATCACTGAGCAGCGTCACGCCGTGCACGCCTTTTTCGATCAGTTGCAGCATCAGGGCCCCCGCCTGGAGTATGACCTCGAACCTGCCCACGAGGCCATGGCAGCATGATCAAATCCGAATCCGAACTGTCCGCCTGCGTCCGTCGCCTGGTCACGGATTATTTCAAGCACCTGGATGGCGAGAAATGCAGCAACGTGCATGACATGGTCATCAGCAGTGTGGAAAAGCCCCTTCTGGAAGTGGTACTGGCCCATACGGAAGGCAACCAGACCCACGCTTCCGAAATCCTGGGGATCAATCGCAACACGTTACGGAAAAAAATGCAGCATTACGGTGTGAAATGACCTTACAACGTGCACTCATCAGCGTTTCCAACAAGCAGGGTGCGGTGGAATTTGCCCGTGCCCTGCACCACATGGAAGTAGAGATCCTCTCCACGGGCGGCACAGCACGGCTGTTGCGCGATGCCGGGATTCCCGTCATCGAGGTTTCCAATTTCACCGGGTTCCCCGAAATCATGGACGGACGTGTCAAAACCCTGCACCCCAAGATCCATGGCGGTTTGCTGGGCCGGCGTGACCTGCGTAGCCATACGGACGCCATGGCCATGCACGGGATTGCCCCTATCGACCTGATCGTCGTGAATCTCTATCCCTTTCGGGAAACCATCGCCCATCCCGACTGCACCCTGGAAGAGGCCATCGAGAACATCGACATCGGTGGTCCGGCCATGGTCCGTTCCGGCGCCAAGAACTATCGCCATGTGGCTGTCGTGACCGACCCGGCAGACTACAAAGCCGTGCTTTCGGAAATGAAAAAACACAAGGGCAACCTGCTGGATGCCACCCGGTTCCGACTGGCAGTCAAGGCGTTCTCCCATACCGCCGAATACGACGGCGCCATTGCCAATTACCTGTCCGGCGTGGAAGCCGGGGAACAGTTCGATGGCTATCCCGACAGGCTGCACCTGACTTTCACCAAACAGCAATCGCTGCGTTACGGTGAAAACCCCCACCAGTCGGCCGCCTTCTATCGCGAGCCACGACTGGGAGAAGGCGTCCTGGCACAGTACCGGCAGTTGCAGGGCAAGGATCTTTCCTACAACAACATTGCCGATAGCGATGCTGCCTGGGATTGCGTCCGCCACCTGGAGGAATGTGCCTGCGTCATCGTCAAACATGCCAATCCCTGCGGGGTTGCCTTGGGAGGAACTCCCGAGGAGGCCTACCGGAAAGCCTTTTCCACCGATCCCACGTCGGCATTCGGCGGCATTATTGCGTTCAATCGCCCTGTGGACGAGGCCACGGCGGAGGCCCTGCTGCACCAGTTCGTGGAAGTGCTCATCGCCCCAGGGTTCACGCCAGCATCCCTCGCTGCCCTGGGTCGAAAGTCCAACATCCGGGTTCTGCAAATCCCGCTCGGACAAGGCCACAATGGATGGGACATGAAACGGGTCGGTGGAGGACTTCTGGTACAAACCCCCGACGTTTTACCCCTGGATGCCACCCAATTGCGCACCGTCACTGAAGCCCAACCCTCTGCCCAGCAGATGGCCGACCTCCGCCTGGCATTCCATGTGGCCCATTACGTCAAATCCAATGCCATTGTCTTCTGCGGAAACGGGCAAACTCTCGGCATCGGTGCAGGCCAAATGAGTCGGGTGGACAGCACCCGCATTGCCCAGCGCAAGGCTTCCGACGCCGGACTGTCGCTCGTGGGCAGCGTCGCCGCCTCCGATGCCTTTTTTCCATTTCGCGACGGACTGGACGTGATTGCCGAAGCCGGCATCACCGCAGTCATCCAACCTGGAGGCAGCCTCAAGGATAACGAAGTCGTGGCCGCTGCCAACGAGCATGGGATTGCCATGATGATCACCGGCATCCGCCATTTCCGTCACTGAGCGCTCCATGAAAATCCTGGTCATCGGCTCTGGAGGTCGCGAGCATGCCCTGGCATGGCGCCTGGCCCAATCCCCCAAGGTGTCGCGGGTCTATGTGGCCCCCGGCAATGCGGGCACAGCCCGGGAGGAGGGCGTCTTCAACGTGGCATTGCAGGGTGTGCAAGCCTGGCTGGATTTTGCCCGCAGCGAATCCATCGGGCTCACGGTCGTGGGTCCCGAAGCCCCGCTGGCAGCAGGCGTCGTCGACACATTTCGGGCAGCAGGCCTGCCTATTTTCGGACCCACGCGGGCTGCAGCCCAACTGGAAATCTCCAAGGATTTCGCCAAACGTTTCATGGTGCGTCACGGCATTCCCACGGCAGCTTACGCAACCTTCGATGATGCCGGCTCAGCCCATGATTACCTGACGCGCCAGGGCGCTCCCATTGTCATCAAGGCGGATGGCCTGGCAGCCGGCAAAGGCGTAGTCGTGGCCATGACCCTGGAAGAAGCCCACCAGGCCATCGATGACATGATGGGTGGGGTGGTCGGACAGGCCGGACATCGCGTCGTGATCGAAGAATTCCTGCAGGGGGAAGAAGCCAGTTTCATCGTCATGGTGGACGGACGGCATGTGCTGCCGCTGGCCACCAGCCAGGACCACAAACGGTTGCTGGAAGGTGACGCAGGTCCCAACACGGGTGGCATGGGCGCCTACTCTCCCGCTCCCGTGGTGACCCCAGAGGTTCATGGGCGCATCATGCGCGAAGTCATCCTGCCCACGGTGCAAGGCATGCTGCAGGAGGGGGTTCCTTACACGGGCTTCCTGTACGCAGGATTGATGGTGGATGCCCGGGGTGGCATCAAAACGCTGGAATTCAACTGTCGCATGGGTGACCCGGAAACCCAACCAATCCTGATGCGTCTGAAAAACGATCTGCTCGTCCTGCTGGAGCATGCCGTTTCCGGCAAGCTGGACCAGGTGGAAGCCGAATGGGACCGTCGCCCGGCCATTGGGGTCGTGCTTGCCGCAAGCGGCTATCCCTCCGATCCGCGCAAGGGGGATGTCATCGAAGGATTGGACTCTGACGATCCGGATTGCCACACCTTTCACGCGGGCACCACGAATCAAAACGGACAGACGACCACCTCCGGGGGGCGTGTCCTGTGCGTCACGGCCTTGGGCGATACCCTGCGCATTGCCCGGCAACGCGTGTATGCGCGTGTGGAACAGATCCGTTTCGATGGCATGCGATTTCGTACCGACATCGGCTGGCGTGCCCTCAAGCCCTGACCACCTGCGCTGTCAACAAGTCTGAAATGGTGGAAGGCCGGCTGTGGAGGACCACTCTTCCGGGAATCACCCGTACGCTTTTCCCGAACTGCCTCAAGCATTCCCGGGAAGTACGTGCCGGTTGCCTGCCTGCCCGATTGGCACTGGTGGACACCAGCGCCATGCGCAACCTGCGGCAAATTTCCACGGCATCGGGGTGCGCATCCACCCGCAGCGCTACCCGTCGAGGCTGCCCCGGTGGGTGCAGTCTTCCGCGCACCAGAGGGGATACCCGTCGCGAGGCAGGAATGAGCCAGGTGTGTCCTCCCGGCCAGCGGGTGGCGCACTGTGCCTGTTGCGCAGGGGTGAGTGGCACGTGGTATTTCTTGAGTCTTTGGGCACAATCCGCAATGAGAATGAGCCCCTTGTGGGCAGGTCGTCGTTTCAATGCGAGCAGGGTGCGCAGCCCGCGTGCATTGTCAGGATCGCAACCCAGGCCGAAGACGGCACGGGTTGCATAGGCAATGAGCCCCCCCTGGCGAAGATACGCACGTAGTGCGCGGGTGGAATATCGTGGTGATGTCATAGACAGAATATACGTGGCGCAGCCGGGCTGTTAGAATTGTCCCATGAAATTCTACACGTGCTGTCTCATGGGGGCGTTCACGGCTTTCGGGCTGTTTTCGCCGCTGGCGTATTCCCAAATGGACGGAGGGCCCGGTACCGATCCGGTACTGCCGGAACCTGCCGAGGCGGCACCACCTCCCGATTATGGCCCCGATGTCCCCTCGACCGAACCCTCACTCCCCGGGCCCGAGCCTGAAGTGACCATTGTGGAGCGTGACAAGGCGACTTTCGAAGAGTACCGCATCAACGGCCGCCTTTATAAAATCAAGGTCACACCAAAAGTAGGCCCTCCCTATTACCTGCTTGACGAACAGGGGGACAACATCTGGCGTCGTTACGATGCTTCAGGACCCAGCCTGCATGTGCCACGCTGGGTCATTCTGGAGTTCTGATCGCGCAACCCCATGGCCGTTTTCACTCCCGTATCCCACGACGAGCTTACCGCCTGGCTTGCCCACTATGACGTGGGAAGGTTGCGGGAACAAAGCGCCATTGCAGCCGGCATCGAAAATACCAACTACTTCGTCACCACCGACCGCGGGCGATATGTCCTCACCGTGTTTGAAAAGCTGCAACCGGCAGAACTCCCCTACTATCTGGGTCTCATGGATCACCTGGCAAGGCGCGACATTCCCTGTCCCCAACCGCTGCGCAACCTGTCCGGTGCGTTCTTCAGCCCGCTGCTGGGCAAACCCGCAAGCCTGGTCACCCGGCTTCCCGGGCAATCGGAAATGGCTCCCACCCTGGCCCAATGTGCCACGGTTGGTCAACTGGTTGCACGCCTGCATGGCGCGGCAGTCGACTATCCTCTCGACATTCCCAACCCCAGGGGACCCTCCTGGCGGGCCACCACGGCATCCCGCATCCGCCCTTTCCTGAACAACGATCAGAGTCGGCTACTGGACCAGGAACTGGCATTTCAAAATGCGCACCCCCTGGCGACACTGCCCCGGGGAGCGATCCATGCCGATCTGTTTCGCGACAATGTGCTGTTCGATGGCGACCGCATCAGGGGAGTCATCGATTTTTACTTTGCCGGTACCGATGCCTGGCTCTACGACCTTGCCATCGTGGTCAATGACTGGTGTGTGACGCTGGAAGGGCGAATCGACCTGCACAAGGCGCAGGCCCTCGTTTCGGCCTACCATGTATTGCGCCCGGTATCGGAAGCGGAACAAGCCGCCTGGCCCGCCCTATTGCGGGCAGGGGCATTGCGTTTCTGGTTGTCACGACTGTACGACCTGTACTTGCCGCGCCCCGGCGAAATCATCCACCCCCATGACCCGACCTGGTTTGAACGCATCCTGAGTTCCCACGTCCACCATCCTGTTGACTGGCCACTATGATCCAACCTCGTCGCGTCAGCTTCAGCCGTGGATTCTCCTGGATATCAGAGGGCTTCCAGCTGGTGTTTCAAAGCCCATTCGGGTGGATGAAGGCCATTTCCCTGTGGTTCGCCTTTACGGTCCTGTGCGGTTTGATGCTGGTCATCGGGCCGGTGCTTTTTTCATTGCTGCTCCCCATTTTTTTTGCAGGGCTGATGACGGGTTGCCGCGCCATTGAAACGGGGCGCTCCATGCAGGCCCGCCATCTGTTTGCGGGATTCCAGAACAAACCAGGGCGGCTGATCACGCTGGGGGGAGTCAACGTCCTGGGAGAATTCCTGCTGAGCCTCCTGCTGCTGATCTGGGGAGGTCAACGCATGACGGAACTGCAAAACCTGTCCATGGATGGCACGGGAAACCTGGAGCAGCTGCAGGGGCTGGTGATGGACCTCACCCCCATGTTCATCGCAGTATTGCTCCTGCAGGTGCTGCTGCTGATGATGGGCTGGTTTGCCCCCGCCCTGCTGATCTTTACCCCGATGACCACCGGCAAGGCCTTATCCCTGAGTGGAAAAGCCTGCGCCTTGAATACGCTGCCATTCCTGGCCTATAGCCTCGGGATGGGCGCCGTATTGCTGGTCATCCTGTTCACTGCCATGGTCGTTCCCCTGTTGGGCATCGTGCTGTTCATGATCGCCATCCCCACCATTATCGCAGCCGTTTATGCCTCCTACCGGGACATCTTCCACGATGTGCTGGACCTGGACGACCAGCGCTGGACGCGCGTGGACTGATCGGTTTCAGTCCAGATGCATGATGGAAATGGTATCCGTTGCCATCTGGGGCGCCTCCTGGGGCATCGGAAACACGGCACGCAGGGAACTGTCCGGTGCAATCA
>JAKBAT010000140.1 GCA_021808815.1 Pseudomonadota bacterium | reverse complement strand
TGGGCTTCAAGGTCGCTTAAGAGGCGCGCCGCGGTGAGGGCGCGTTGGAGCCCCTCCCCTTCCGCATCGGCACTGCTTTCCTGCTCGGTCACGCGGGCGAAAGCCCGTTCGATCAGCGCAGCGTCCGGCTGGAGGTAGCGCTCGTTGAGACCAAGGCCGGCGAGCCCGTGGTCGGCGTCAGTCAGTTCGGAGCGGGACGTGCGGGAAACCATGGCGAATCCTCTGTGAACCGTTCAGAGTATAACCGATGGATCCACTCCCATCCCGTCCTATTCCCGCGCCGGCAATGGCGCTTGCCAGTAATGGGGAAACCGGGTCCGGGCCGTCGCAAGCGTGATCTGGCCGCCCTCCACGGCCACGCTCACGGCCCCTGTTTCGTCGGTGCGCAGCGGCACGATGTGCCGCGCGGTGTAGCGTGCCACCACGTCCGGTTTCGGATGCCCGAAATGGTTGCGGTAACCTACCGTAAAAATCGCCCAATGCGGGGTCACTGCGTCCAGGAAGTCCGAGCTGGATGACGTCCTGCTGCCGTGGTGAGGCGCGATCAGGAGGTCGGCGGCGAGCCCCTCCCGATCGCGTGCCAGCAGGTCCCTCTCGCTCGCCGCTTCGATATCCGCCGGCAGCAGCAGCCGCCGTCCTTGCGCAGTGACGCGCAGCACACAGCCGCGATCGTTGGTTTTTCGCGTCTCGTCCCACACGTCCTGCGCCAGCGGGTGCAGCAGGTCAAAACGGACCCCGTCCCATTCCCAATGCTGGCCGGCCGCGCAGGGCACACTGCGGGGAACCAGGACATGCAGCGGATGGCCCGGCTCCAGGGAGGAAAGCAGCCATTGTGTCGGCACCGCCTTCAGCAACGATCCCGCGCCGCCACTGTGATCCGTATCGCGATGGCTGACGACCAGGCCGTCGAGCCGTCGAACCCCTAGGGCCCTCAACACCGGCAGCAGCACGCGGGAACCGCCGTCGCTTTCCGCGCTGTAACGGGGTCCGGCGTCGTACACCAGGGCATGCCCGCGGGTGCGCAGCACCACCGCGAGCCCTTGCCCCACATCGAGCACGTCCATCCACAGCCCGCCCGCTTCCGGCCTCGGCGCAGGGGCAGCGAGCAGCGCGCCCAGCGCCAGGATTCCAGCACGCCGTCCGGGCAGTCCGGGAGGCGCCAGCAGGAAAGCCAGCCCCAGAACTCCTCCCACGAATGCGGCAGGAGTCGGCGTTGCCGCCGACCAGACGGCAAACGGCCATTTTCCGATCCACGCGAGCGCCCAGGCGACGGCCGCAAAGAGGCCGTGCGCCCCCTGCAGGCAGAACTCCAGGCCGGGCAGCGCACCCAGCAGCGCAAGCGGCACGACCCCCAGGCTCACCAGGGGGACCGCAAATGCGTTGGCCAGCGGTGAGACCAGGGAAATCTGTCCGAACATCAGCAACAACAGCGGTACCAGGGCCCAGCTGGCCGACCACTGGGTCCGCATCGCGGCTTGCCAGCCGCTGCTGCGCCCTACCGCATAGGCGTCTGCGTACATCAGGGCCGCCACGGCACCGAATGACAGCCAGAACCCGACGGAAAGAGGTGCCCAGGGATCCGCCAGAACCGCGGCAAAAAGGGCTCCGACGAGGACGAAGGATGCCGGGGCGGCCACTTGGGAAAAACGCGCCAGGGTCACGATGCCGATCATGTAGAGGGTACGCTGGGTCGGCACCGAAAAACCGGCCAGCAGGGCATAGGCGGCCGCAACGACAAAGCCGGCGATCCAGCGCACGCGCAGCGACGGCTGGATCCAACCGACGACTCGTGCCGCCAGGCCGGCCAGCAGGGTGATATGCAACCCGGAGATGCTGATCAGGTGCCCGACCCCCGTATTCCAGAACAGCTGCCAGTCTTCGCTGCGAATCAAGGATTGGTCGCCGACCACCAGCGCCACGATGACCCCCGCCCAGCGTGCACCCGGAAGTCCTGACAGGATGCCCGTGCGCACGCGGTCCCTGGCCTGCTCCACCCAGAGAACGGGCGCCAGATTCCAAGGCGCCGGCCGGGCTTCCAGGAGGTGGTTGCCGCTATCGTTCCTGATGCTGCCGGTAGCCCGGATGCCCTGGGACAGGGCCCAGGCTTCAAAATCGAACCCTCCCGGATTGATCAGGCCGTGAATGCGCTTGAGACGGCAGTGCAGCAGCCATCGCTGACCGGGGTGCAGGACAGGGACGCCTGCTCCCTCGCTTTCTGAAAACCAGGCCAGCGACAGGCCGCGCGGGATACCCTCATCCCCTTCGTCCACGCGAAACAGAAAACGCTGGCCGCCCGGAACGGTTTCAGGCAAGGAAAGCACGGTTCCGGTCAGCGCCGAATCCCGGCCTTCGAGGCGGGGCGCCAGCGTTTCCGCCATGCGCCATTGGGCGCGGCCATTGGCATAGGCAAAGCCGCACAGCAACGCACCGAGGACAACCAGCACGGTTCGCGATGTACAGCCGCGAGAGCGGCGCCGAGACAGCCAACCGGCGGAAAGAGTCGCCAGGAGTGCCACAACTCCCGCCTGAACAGGCGGGAACAGGCACGGGCTGCACTGGAGGAGAAGGACGCCGGCCACAAATCCGGCAAGGGGCAGTCGCATCCCCTCAAGGATGCGCCGCGGTCACTTCAAGGGACTTGTGAAAAGCGCGAAGTCCTGGCGATCGTCAGAGCCGCTCCAGGGCACCGTCCACCAGACGGTAACGGGTGTCCGCCCGCGCTGCGAGTTCCAAGTCATGGGTCACCATCACGAGTCCGGCGCCCGCTTCGCGGTTGAGCCGCACCATGAGGTCGAAAACCTGCTCGGCGGTATGGCGGTCGAGATTGCCCGTGGGCTCGTCTGCCAGCACGAGGCTCGGGCGCGTCACCAGTGCACGGGCCACCGCCGCCCGCTGGCGCTCGCCGCCGGACAATTCGGCCGGCCGATGCTGCAGACGGTGCTCCAGGCCGACAGCCTGAAGCAACGCGGCGGCCGCAGTCTGCGCCTCGCTTTCCGGAACACGGCCGATACGCAAGGGCATGGACACGTTTTCCAGGGCGGAAAACTCCGGCAGAAGATGATGGAATTGGTAGAC
>JAKBAT010000026.1 GCA_021808815.1 Pseudomonadota bacterium | reverse complement strand
GGATCACGAATCGTACGCGGCACGGGAGGCCTTTGATCAGGCGCTGGTGCGGGAGATCGATCGCCATCAACCCCAACTCGTTGTGCTGGCGGGGTTCATGCGCATCTTTACCCCCACCTTTGTCGCGCATTATCAAGGCCGTCTGATCAACATACATCCTTCGCTGTTGCCGGCATTTCCAGGATTGCATACCCATCGGCAGGCATTGGCTGCCGGCGTCAGGATTCACGGATGTACCGTGCATTTCGTGACAGACCGGCTCGATCACGGGCCCATCGTGGCCCAGGCGGCAGTTCCTGTGCTGGCACAGGACACTGAATCTTTGCTTGCCGCCCGCGTGTTGCGGCAGGAGCACCAGCTTTACCCGGCGGTGCTGCGTTGGTGGGCAGAAGGCCGCCTGAAAATGCGCGCCGATGGCAGCGTGGAAGTGCAGGGCGCCGTGCTCCAGGACTCCAGCATGCAGGTTCCCGGGATGGTGCAATGAATGGGATGCGGATCGTGCTGGCGGTTTTCTTGTGCTGGGGAGAAAGCGCTGCCATGGCCATGGATCCCCACCCCGTCCACGAAACGGTGCGGGCAGATTATCGGCTGTATTACGATGGAATGCCCGTAGGGGAAGTCACTGAAGTCTGGGAACGGGATGGAAGCAATTACCGTATTCACAGCGAAGCGCACCCCTACCCTGTCGTGCGCTGGTTTGCGCCCAATTTTCGGGAAGACAGCGTGGGGCAGATCGTTGACGGGGGATTGCAACCCTCCAGGTTTGTGCACGAACGCAGCGATGGGCAGGCACCCCTGGTGGCCGATTTCCATTGGAATACCGGCGAGCTCATCCTGCAGCACGACGGGAAGAGCGACACCGTGCCCTTGCCACCCGATGCCCAGGACATGCTGTCCATCAAGTATCTTTACCGGGTTGCCGGAAACGGTTGGCTGGAGCGTGATCTTCCCATGGTGACGGGAAAGCATCTGGAAATCCATCATTTCGTCGTGCATGACCGGTTGCCCATCGACACCGATGCCGGCCGTTTCGAGGTGCGGCATGTGGTCGACGTGAGTGCCCAGGCGCCTTCCCGGCTTGAAATATGGCTTGCAACGGATTTGCGTGACCCTCCCGTGCGCCTGCGGGTGACGGAACGGGGGAGCCGTTGGGAGCAACGATTGTTGCGCATGGAGATCCAGTGAGCCGTGATCTGACCCCGGCACGCATCGAAGCCCTGGTGGCGGCCCTGAATGTGGTGATGCCGGCTGCCCATCCTGCAGATGCGACGTTGCACCACTTTTTTCGGGCGCATCCGGAGCTGGGCGCTCAGGATCGTGCCTTTGTTGCGGATGCGGTCTATGGCGCCTTGCGCCGGGTCGTCTGGTTGCAGTCGATAGTGCCACTCAACAGTGGACTCCGGCTTGCGCTGGCCATCCTGCTTCGCATCCAGGGACGCAGTGTGCGGGACTTGCAGCACCATTGCCAGCGGCCTGACGACGTGTCGTGGCTGGAATCCCTCAGGCGGTTGCCGCCCCCCGATACGCTGCCTCTGCAGGCGGACTTGCCGGAATGGGTGGTGGAGCGTCTGTTGCCGATGTACACCCCCGAGCAGGTGCTGGCCCTGGGCAGGGCGCTGCAGGCTCCGGCGACACTGGACCTGCGTGTCAATACGCAGTTGGCCGAGCGCGATCCCGTGCTGCAATCCCTGCGTGATCAGGGCCTGGAAGCGGAACCCACACCATTTTCGCCCATCGGTATCCGCCTGCGGGGTCGGCCTTCCATACAGCGATTGCCACAATTTACCCAAGGGCTGGTGGAAGTGCAGGATGAAGGCAGCCAGTTGTTGGGTTTTCTGGTGGGCCCGCGCCGGCGTGACATGGTGGTGGATTTCTGTGCGGGGGCGGGGGGCAAAACGCTGTTGCTGGGGGCCCTGATGCATAACCAGGGACGTGTGTACGCCTTTGATGTTTCCGAACGGCGGCTCAACAAACTCAAGCCCAGACTCAAGCGCTCCGGGCTGTCCAACCTCAACCCCGTTCTGATTTCGGATGAGACGGATGGTCGGGTGCGTCGCCTTGCCGGTAAAATTGACCGTGTGCTGGTGGATGCCCCCTGCAGCGGTTTGGGGACGCTGCGTCGCAACCCTGATCTCAAGCTACGGCAAACGCCTGCGTCCATTGATGAGCTGGTGGCCAAGCAAGCGGCAATCCTGCACGCTGCCGCGGCGCTGGTGAAACCGGGCGGGCGACTGGTGTACGCCACCTGCAGTTTCCTTGCAGAGGAAAACGATCGACAGGCCGATCATTTTGTCCAGACCCACCCCGGGTTTTCGCCCGTGCACTGCGGGGGTTTGCTGGAGGCACAGCAGATACCGCTCCCGATGGGGGAGCGCCTGTATCTTTGGCCACAGCAGCACGAGACCGATGGATTTTTTGCAGCGGTCTGGGAACGACACCCGTCCTGAGCTGCGTCGTCGTTGAACTGGAGCTGACATCATGGACCAACTGCAGGTGCTTTTTCCCGAACTGACGGAATTCGTGCATTCGTTCACGCAGCCACAACATTTCTGGCAATTGCCGGTGTTGCTGGTGGCGGTGCTGGCAGGCGCTGCAGCCTCGATTGCCATGGGCCGGCGCTTGCGTGGCGAGGTGCTGAGTGCGGATCAGCAACAACGTTTGCGCGGGATCGCTTTTGCCCTTGTGACGGGCGTGGCGCTGCTGCTGTTCGGGCGCTATTTTGGCCAGGGTCGACCCTCGGCCCTGCTGCGCGTGGCGATGGCCCTGACCTTTACCTTGGCGGGGGCCCGGCTTGGCGTGTACGTCATGCATTATGTACTGGGCCTGTCTTCCCGGGCGCTGGCCTTGCAGACGTTCTTTGTACGCCTGGTCTGGCTGCTTTTTGCGTTGCACGTGACGGGACTGCTGAGTCCCTTGCTGGATCTTCTGCAGGATATCGGAATCACCATCGGGGGCAGTTACATATCCTTTCTTCAAGTGCTGCAGGCAAGCGTGGTGGTGACGCTCATGTTGGTGTTGGCATTGTGGCTGGGTCGCGCGCTGGAGCGGCGTGTCATGCGCAGTGATGCCCTGGATACGCACATACGTGTCATTGCCATCAAGTTATTGCGTGGGCTGCTGGTATTTCTGGGGGTCATCATTGCCTTGCCCCTGGTTGGCATTGATTCCACGTTCCTCTCGGTATTGGGCGGGGCACTGGGCGTTGGACTGGGCTTTGCATTACAGAAGGTTGCCAGCAACTACGTGAGCGGTTTCATCATCTTGATGGACCGTTCGATTCGGCTTGGAGACGTCATTACGGTGGATGGACGCCAGGGGACGGTATTGCGTCTGGAGGCACGCTGCATTGCCCTGGGGGCTATGGATGGCACCGTGTTCATCGTGCCCAACGAAACTTTCATGACGCAGACGATTATCAACCATACGCTGGGAAGTGGCGGTGTATGCCACACCCTGGTGATGGAAGTGGCATTCGGCAGCGACCTCCACCAGGTGGAGACCATTCTCCTGGCTACGGCGCAGGCGCAATCGCGAATCCTGGCGAACCCTGCCCCCTCGGTGGCGGTGAGCAGGTTTACTGGCCATGGGGTGGAGCTGTCGTTGCAATACTGGATTGCCGATCCCGGCAAAAGTGAAGTGGGGTTGCGTTCCGAAATGTTGCTTTCGGTGCACCGTGCCTTCCGTGCAGCGGGCGTGGCGGTGCCTTTGCGGGATGGTGCCCAGCCTGTGCAGTTGTGAGAATGGCTCTTATGGTTTTCATGAATTTCATTGCTTTTTTTTATAATTTTTGATATTGTGACGGGTTCGACATTCAAGGAGTGTTGTCCATGTTTTCTGGTGTATTCGATTGGCCCTGGTGGGGTGATGTCATTGCCGTACTGGTCATGACCCATGTGACCATAGCCGCCGTCACCATATTCCTGCACCGTCATCAAGCCCACCGAGCACTGGATCTGGCACCGGCCGCCAGCCATTTTTTCCGGCTCTGGCTCTGGATGACCACGGGGATGGTGACGCGGGAATGGGCCGCCATTCACCGTAAGCACCATGCCAAATGCGAAACCCCTGAAGATCCACACAGTCCGCAGGTGCTGGGGTTGTCGCGGGTTCTTTGGGGAGGGGTGTTGCTGTATATCCAGGAGAGCCGCAATTCGGAAACCATGGCCCGCTATGGGCTTGGCACGCCGGACGACTGGATGGAGCGCCATGTGTATTCAGCCCATAGCAGGCTGGGGGTAACGCTCATGGCCTTGATCAACATGGCGCTTTTTGGCGTGGTGCCGGGCCTGTTGATCTGGATCACCCAGATGCTCTGGATTCCTTTCTGGGCAGCTGGCGTGATCAACGGGGTGGGTCATTACTGGGGTTATCGCAATTTTGAGTGCAAGGATGCCAGCACCAACATCGTGCCCTGGGGAATCCTGATCGGCGGCGAAGAACTCCACAACAATCATCATGCCTTTGCGACTTCGGCGAAACTGTCCAATCGGTGGTATGAGTTCGATATCGGATGGTTCTATATCCGTCTGCTGGAAATGGCAGGGCAGGCTCGGGTCAAGAATGTGGCACCCGCAGTGCGGTTTGATCGTTCCAAGGTGGAATGTGACGAGGCGACATTACGGGCCATCCTGTTGCACCGCTATGACGTGATTGCACGCTATGCCCAGAGTTTGGCGCATACCTGCGCTAATGAACTGCAGATCCTGGGAGACCGTTTCAAAAATCCGATGCCCTCGCGGCGGGAGATGTCAGCCATGGTGGCGCGTTGGCTGTATCGTGACGCAGGCGACCTTCCCCCCCAGGACCAGCATGCCCTCGATGCTGCCATGGCCGTCAGTGGCCCGGTACACACCGTCATTGCCATGCGCTACGAACTGGTGGATATCTGGACTCGGACCAATGCCAATCGGGAGCAATTGCTTGAGCAATTGCGGGACTGGTGTCGTCGGGCCGAGAACAGCGGCATTCAGGAATTGCGTCGTTTTTCCCTGACATTGAAAGCCTACGCCTGAAATCCGCCCTGACATGCCAGGGCGCGAGGCAACGATGTTATATTTCTTTATGGCATAAAAGATTAATTTTTTAGTCTTTGTAGATATAAAGAGCTTGGATACAATGGTAGGCATCTCCCGTTCATTTGGGGTTGTCCAGCCATGTATCAGTATGACGATATCGACCAGCGCATAGTCGAAGAACGCGTTGCCCAGTTCCGGGACCAAACCCGACGTTTCCTGGCGGGACAGATTTCCGAAGACGATTTCAGGCCTCTCCGGCTGCAAAACGGCCTGTATATCCAGCGCCATGCTCCCATGTTGCGGGTCGCCATTCCCTATGGCGTATTGGCTTCCCGCCAGTTGCGCAAGCTGGCACACATTGCCCGCACTTATGATCGTGGGGTGGGCCATTTCAGCACCCGCCAGAACATCCAGTTCAACTGGCCGCAACTGGAACAGGTTCCCAATATCCTGGCCGAGTTGGCAACCGTGCAGATGCATGCCATCCAGACCAGTGGCAACTGCGTGCGCAATACCACCACGGACCATTTTGCCGGTGTTGCCGCTGACGAACTGATCGATCCTCGCGTCTATTGTGAACTGATCCGGCAGTGGTCCACGTTCCATCCGGAATTTGCCTTCCTGCCACGCAAATTCAAAATTGCCGTCAATGGCGCCATCGCGGATCGTGCCGCCACCTGGGTGCATGACATCGGTTTGCATGCCGTGCGCAATGAAAGCGGCGACATCGGGTTTCGCGTGATCGTGGGGGGTGGGTTGGGGCGTACCCCCATGATTGGCGTGGTCGTGCGCGAATATTTGCCCTGGAAACATCTGTTGACTTATCTCGAGGCCATTCTGCGGGTCTACAACCGGTATGGGCGACGTGACAACAAGCACAAGGCACGTATCAAGATATTGGTGAAGGCCATGACACCGGAACGATTCCAGCGGGAGGTGGAAACGGAATGGGGCCGGCTGAAGGACGGCGAAAATACGCTGGTGGAAGAGGAAGTCACGCGCATCGAAGCGCGCATGGTGCGCCCTGACTATGCTGTTTTGTCCCCGGAGCAACCTGCCGTGCTGCGGGAAGCACTCCAGGCCGATCGTGCCTTTCGCCATTGGCATGAACGCAATGTCCAGGCACACAAGGTGCCGGGTTACGCTGCGGTCGTGTTGTCCCTCAAAGCCACCGGAAGGGCGCCGGGGGATGCGACCGCAGAACAGATGGAAGCCGTTGCGGCTTTGGCGGATCGCTACGGCTTCGGTGAAATTCGCGTCAGCCATGAACAGAACCTGATCCTGCCCGATATTCCGCAGGCAGATTTGCCCGCACTGTACGCCCAGGTGAAGGCATTGGGATTTGCAACACCCAATATCGGCTTGTTGACCAATATCATTTCCTGCCCTGGCGGCGATTTCTGCTCGCTGGCCAATGCCCGTTCGATTCCTGTGGCGCAGGCCATCCAGGCCCGTTTTGATGATCTGGCCCGGCTCGAGGACATCGGAGCACTCGACCTGAACATTTCAGGATGCATGAATGCCTGCGGGCATCACCATGTGGGCCATATTGGCATATTGGGCGTGGACAAGCACGGGGCCGAGTATTACCAGATCAGCATCGGGGGCAACCAGGCTCCGGCCCGGCTGGGAAAGGTGATCGGTCCCTCCCTAGGCAGTGAGGCTGTGCCGGATGCCATTGAAGCACTGATCTCGGTGTATCTCGATGAGCGGCTGCATGCAGAAGAGCGCTTTGTGGAAGTGGTGGAGCGCCTGGGGATCGAACCGTTCCGTGAAAGCGTATACGCCCAGTCCGAGCCAGAGGCCCTGTATGCCTGAGTTGATCCGAAACCGCCGGGTCGAGTCGGATTCCTACGAGAAGGTGGAGTCGCTCGATGGGGTATCCGACATTGCGGATATCATCGTTTCCCCAACAACGCTGGCCGCACAGTACAGGATATTGGAAGGGCGTACCGGAAGGCTGGGTGTCTGGATGGAAACATCCGATGCGCCGGAAACCATTGCCGCCTATTTGGCGCAGCTGGATCTGGTGGTGGTGTATTTTCCAGCGTTTGCCGATGGCCGGGGGCATTCCATCGCACGCCTGTTGCGCGAACAGTACCACTTTGAAGGGGAGATTCGTGCTGCTGGAGATGTATTCAAGGAAACCCTGTTCTATCTTTCCCGTTGCGGATTTGACGCATTTGTACTGCGGCCTGGGGAAGCACTGGAAGATGCCCTGGCAGGCTTCGAAACCTTTAGTGAAGCGTATCAGGCTTCCGTGGAACGGCCGAGTCCATTGTTCCGGCGGCGCCTGATGGGAAAAATCGGATCGGAGCCCCTATCGTGAACCCTGAAAGCCGGATTGAAAGCACGCTGGCTGCGTTGCGTCGCGCCTCGGAAGAATTCCAGCCCCTCGTGATGGCCAGCAGCCTGGGGGCGGAAGACATGGTACTGACGGACATGATTTTCAGAAACGAATTGCCTGTCAGCATTTTTACCCTCGACACCGGGAGGCTCCCGGAAGCCACCCAGCGCCTGCTGGCGCGGATCGAAACGGTTTATGGGCGCACCCTGCGCGTTTATTTTCCCGAGTCGGGTGCGGTGGAATCCTTCATATCGACCTATGGCGTGAACGGGTTCTATCACAGCGGTGATGCGCGTAAAGCCTGTTGTGGGGTACGCAAGGTGGCACTGCTCAAGCGTGCGCTTGCCGGGCAGAAAGCCTGGGTGACCGGTTTGCGGCGCGATCAATCGCCCACACGGGCGGCGCTGACCCAGGAAGCGTGGGACAGCGAGCATGGACTGGTCAAGCTCAGCCCGCTGATGCACTGGACTCGGGAAGATGTCTGGCACTATATCGCGGCATACCAGGTGCCCTATAACGCACTGCACGATCAGGGGTATGCCAGTATCGGGTGCAGCCCCTGCACGCGCGCCATCCAGCCCGGGGAAGAAGAGCGTGCCGGTCGCTGGTGGTGGGAACATCCCGAGACGAAAGAATGCGGGCTACATCTCGCAAACGTATCCTGAAGGACAGATAGAGCATGCAACAGGAACACCTTACCTCCGTCATTGATCTGGCCCCGCACCGTGCAGGCCGTTTCGAACCTCTGGACCATCTTGACCGCCTGGAATCGGAAGCGATTCACATCATGCGCGAAGTGGCGGCAGAATGCCGGCACCCCGCCCTGCTGTTTTCCGGTGGCAAGGATTCCATCGTGATGTTGCGGCTGGCAGAAAAGGCCTTTCGCCCCGGCCGGTTTCCCTTTCCGCTGGTACATATCGATACCGGTCACAACTTTCCCGAAGTGCTGGCATTTCGTGACCATCGGGCAACCCAGTTGGGCGAACGGCTGATTGTGCGCAGTGTCGAGGACTCCATACGCCAGGGGCGAGCCCGGGTCAGCGGGCCCAACGACAGCCGCAACGCACTGCAGGCCGTGACACTGGTGGATACCATCAACGAATTCCAGTTCGATGCCTGCCTCGGTGGTGCCCGCCGCGATGAAGAAAAGGCGCGTGCCAAGGAGCGCATCTTTTCTTTCCGGGACGAGTTTGGCGTCTGGGACCCCAAAAACCAGCGCCCGGAGCTCTGGGATCTCTATAACGCCCGGGTACATCCCGGGGAAAACCTGCGTGTGTTTCCCATCAGCAACTGGACAGAACTTGACGTGTGGTCCTACATTGCACGCGAGGCCCTCGAAGTGCCTGAAATCTACTATGCACATGAGCGTGCTGTGGTGCGCCGGGGCGTGCAGCTGGTGCCGGTGACGGCGTTGACCCCCCCGCGTCCCGGCGAAGTGGTGGAGCACCTGTCGGTGCGGTTCCGGACGGTAGGGGATATCACCTGCACCTGCCCGGTGGCTTCCCATGCCGACACGGTGGAAGCCATCATTGCAGAAACTGCCGTGACATCCGTGACGGAGCGGGGCGCAACGCGCATGGATGACCAGACTTCGGAAGCATCCATGGAGCTTCGCAAAAAGCAGGGGTATTTTTAATGGACCAGGCGGAACGTACCATGCACACGGAATTGCTGCGCTTCATTACCTGCGGTTCGGTCGATGACGGAAAAAGCACGGTCATCGGGCGTCTGCTCTACGACAGCAAAGCCATCTTCGAAGACCAGCTGGCGGCCATTACGGCCACTTCCCAACGGCGCGGCCTGTCGGAAACCGATCTTGCCCTGCTGACGGATGGGCTCCAGGCGGAGCGCGAGCAGGGAATTACCATTGACGTGGCTTACCGGTACTTCAGCACACCGGTGCGCCGCTTCATCATTGCGGATACGCCCGGCCATGAACAGTACACGCGCAACATGGTCACAGGCGCCAGCACGGCGGATCTTGCCATCATCCTGATGGATGTTCGCAAGGGTGTACTGCCACAAACCCGGCGCCATACCCATCTGGTGCGTTTGCTGGGGATTCCCCGTGTGGTGGTGGCAGTCAACAAAATGGACCTGGTGCAATATCAGGCCTCCGCATTTGAGAAAGTGCGGGACGAATTCATTGCTTTTGCGGGTTCGCTCGGGTTTGAGGAAATCATTCCTGTGCCGATGAGTGCGTTGCATGGCGACATGGTGGTGGAGCGGGGTTCGGGACTTCCGTGGTACACGGGGCCGACGTTGTTGCAGGTCCTGGAACGGGCGCCGGTGGATGAGGCGCTGGTGCATGCGCCATTTCGTTTCCCGGTGCAGCTGGTGCAGCGTCCGGGGGATGGTGAGCACGAAGCGCGCAGGGGATATCAGGGACGCATCGCTTCCGGCAGCATTGCGGTAGGGGAGTCGGTGACCGTCCTGCCGGCGGGCATCGTCACCACCATTGCGGGCATTCACACCTTCGACGGGCCCCTGCAGGATGCCCGGGCCGGGCAGTCTGTGACGCTGACCTTGTCCGACCAGGTGGACATTTCCCGAGGGGACATGATTGCGAGTGCCTCGTTGCCGCCGCGCAGCGAGAAGTCGTTCGAAGCGCTGTTGTGCTGGTTTTCCACCACGCCACTGGATGTCAACCGCCGTTTTTTGGTGCGCCAGGGCACCCGAACCGTCCAGGGCAAAATCGGCACAGTGGCGTACAAACTGGACGTGAACACCTCCGAACATGTGCCTGCACCGGCACAAGTGGCCATGAATGATATCGTCAAGGCCACGTTCAAAGTGCAACATCCCGTTGCTGTCGACAGTTACGGAAGCAACCGTCCCAACGGCTGTTTCATCCTGATTGACGAAGTGTCCAACGATACAGTGGCGGCGGGAATGCTGCTGTAGTCCCCGTACGGCGAATCAGGCAAAGGAAAAGGCCCCGAATCCGGGGCCTTTTCCTGGGAAACCGCTGCAGGGAACAGTACTGTTACTTGATTTTGGCTTCCTTGTAAGCCACATGCTTGCGGGCAATGGGATCAAATTTCTTGATTTCCATCTTCTCCGGCATGGTCTTCTTGTTTTTGGTGGTGGTGTAAAAATGTCCGGTGCCGGCCGTGGATTCCAGTTTGATTTTGTCACGCATGATCGTATTCTCCCACTCAGGCTTGGATGCCGGCTTCGCCCAGCTCGGCCAGAACGGTTTCGATTCCCTTCTTGTCGATCAGGCGCAGTCCGGCGTTGGAAACGCGCAGACGGATCCAGCGGTTTTGGCTTTCCAGCCAAAACCGGCGATATTGCAGGTTGGGCAGGAAACGACGCTTGGTTTTGTTATTGGCGTGGGAAACATTATTGCCGACCATCGGCTTTTTCCCGGTGACCGCACAGACGCGTGCCATGGTACTTCTCCGTAACGGAATTACTAAAACGACAATTCTGGCATGAATGCGTCCTTTTGGCAAGAATCGGGCGAAGGGGAGCCTGTCACCCGGAAGAATCCGGCTATAATCCCGGCATCATGACCCTACATTTCCATCGCCGGCTTTTGCTGGGTGTGACAGGTGGCATTGCGGCCTACAAAGCGGCTGAACTCACGCGCCTTCTGGTGAAAGCGCGTATCGAAGTGCAAGTGGCCATGACCGAGGCCGCCTGTGGCTTCGTGACGCCCGCCACATTTCAGGCCCTGTCCGGGCGTCCTGTCCTGACCGACCTGTGGGATCCGCGCGTTCCCAACCGGATGGCACACATCGAACTCTCACGCCAGGTGGACGCCATCCTGATTGCCCCTGCCAGCGCTGATTTCATCGCCAAGATTGCCCACGGCATGGCGGACGACCTGTTGTCCACCACAGTGGCTGCCCGCAACTGTCCCTTGCTGGTGGCGCCGGCCATGAATCGTGAAATGTGGGCCAATCCCGCCAACCAGCATAACCTCGGCCAGCTGCGTGCCGACGGGGTTACTATCGTGGGTCCGGATACCGGCGAGCAGGCCTGTGGCGAGATGGGGGAAGGCCGGTTGGTGGAACCCGCCCAACTCCTGGAAGCCGTGTTGGGACTGTACCCTCCGCAGCATTTGCTGGGCCGCAAAGTGGTGGTGACGGCAGGTCCCACGTTCGAAGCCATCGACCCGGTGCGGGGTATCACCAACAGCAGTTCCGGGAAGATGGGCTATGCCGTGGCCGAGGCCGTGCGGGACGCCGGCGCCCATGTGGTGCTGGTTACCGGGCCGACTGCCCTGGATCCCCCTTCCGGATGTACCGTGTTGCCTGTGAAAAGCGCCGCAGAGATGCTGGAGGCAGTCCACTCCGCGATCGAGGATGCGGTCATGTTTTTTGCCGTGGCGGCAGTGGCCGATTACACGCCGCAGCAAACCGCCGAGCACAAACTCAAAAAATCATCCCACCCACTGACCCTGACCCTCGTGCCTACAGTGGATATCCTGGCCACCGTGGCGGGACGCGCTTCTCCTCCTTTCTGCGTGGGTTTTGCCGCGGAAAGCCGCGACCTCGAAACCTATGCGCAATCCAAGCGGCGCAGCAAGGGAATTGCCATGATTGTCGGGAATCTTGCACAACGCGCCCTGGGCAGCGATGACAATGACATCGTCCTGTTTGATGAGGAAGGGGCGCACCCGCTTCCCACGGCGTCCAAAATCGTGCTGGCCCGCCAGTTGGTGGAGCACGCCATTCGACGCGCGCAATTACAAGGCATTCTATGATCCCCCTCCAGGTCCGCATCCTCGACGCACGACTGCAAGACAACCTGCCTGCCTACGGCACATCCGGTGCAGCTGGGTTGGACCTGCGTGCCTGCATCGAGTCGCCGCTGCAGTTGGCTCCCGGCCAAGCCGAGTTGATTCCCACCGGATTGGCCATTCATATTGGGGACCCGCACTATGCTGCCATGATTTTGCCCCGCTCCGGATTGGGCCACCGTCACGGCATTGTGCTGGGCAATCTCGTGGGACTCATCGATTCGGATTACCAGGGCCAGGTACTGGTTTCTCTCTGGAACCGAAGCGCGCAAATTTTCGAGCTCAAACCGCTGGAACGCATTGCCCAGCTCGTGATGGTGCCTGTGATGCAGGTGAGCTGGCAGGTGGTGGAGGATTTCGAAGCGAGCGCCCGCGGAGCGGGTGGTTTCGGAAGCACGGGACGGCACTGAAAGTGGTGGACACATCCACCGCTACTGCCGGGGTTGTTCTGTTTGCCCACGGTGCCCGCGATCCCCAATGGGCCCAGCCGTTTCGCAGCATTCGTGAGCAGGTTCGGGTGCTCCATCCGGATGCCCGGGTGGAGCTGGCTTTTCTGGAGCTGATGGCGCCCGATTTGACCCAATGCGTGCAGCAGATGATCGGGCAGGGCATTCGCCATGTGTCGGTGGTCCCGCTGTTCATGGCCCAGGGGGGGCACCTCAAGGAGGATTTGCCGGTGATGGTGCAACGGTTGCAGGCCGCCCATCCGGAAGTGACGATTCATGTCACGCCTGCCATCGGCGAGTCTCCCATGCTGTTGGCCGCGATTGCAGGCTGGGTAGTCCAACAGACGCGTTAGTCGGGAAGGTTGACGGCCCGCAGAACGGGGGCATTCCATAACCGCCCCCAACCGGTGATGCTGAGCCTCTGGATGTCCGGTTCATGCAGATGGGTGGCCCACCACAGGTTGGCGATGCTCACCATGACTTCAGGGCTCCCGCCTTCCAGCCAGGTGACCAGGATGGGAAGCGTGAGGAGATCTTCGAAGCAGAACGAAAACAGGACCTGCTTTCCCTTGACGGTGGCCATGCCTGTGCCCCAGTCGACGAGAGCGCCGGCAGGCGGCTTCCACTCTGCCACGGGGACCGGTTGGCGGGCCAGCTGCCAGGAGGGATGTTCATCGCCGGTCAATAACGCTCCGTTGCGCCACGCTCCGGCATCGGGATACTGGGCACCCAATACCAATGTCGTGCCGGTTGCCTGCAGGCGTTCGAGCATGGGCTGCCACCAGTAGCGCTCGGCAGGGGTCCAGGGCCCTGCAATTTCCTCGGGGAGTACGATGACGGCTGGTGGTGCTGCCTGAATGTCCAGAACGTGGCCGATGTCCTGCATGAGGTGGTATTGGCGTGCCATGCGGCTTTGAAGATCGTTTGGCAGGCGTGACAGCCGGGTATCCAGACCCACCCAGCCTTCCGGGAGTGCGCGGGGCACGTAGCATGCGTTGCTGCAGACAGAAAGGGCAATCGCCCCCAACAGACCCCACCGGCTACGCAGGCCCAAGGCCAGCACCACGCCGATCATGGCCAGCATGCCCCAGGCCCGCCAGCCGGGAAACAGCCAACCGGAAAGCGTCAGGGGATGCAGCCATCCCCAGCGGCCCAGGGGAGGGGCAACTTCAAGGGCCAGAATCGCGAGAAGTGCCAATAGGCGTACGGCACGGGACTGTTGGGGTGGCACCCAGGCCAGCATCCAGGGCAATGCCAGCGAGGTGGCATGGACCACCCATAGAACGGGGCCGGCTCCTGGCCCCAGCTCAGGCAGAACCCGGCGCACTGCCCAGGGTTCTTCGCGGGCGGCGACCAGATAGGTCAACAGGATGATGCAGCCTGCCCGATAACGGGTCCGTGCCGCTGACCAGATCCAGGGGAGGAAAAGGGGAAACAGCAATTCCGGCATGACGCAACGCTAGCCTGGAGCCGGCGTTGTGTCATGCTGAAAACCGCGATGGTGTCCGGTTAATGTTTCATGACGCCAGGCCCATTTGCCGGGCTTTTGACAACAGGCCTTCGGCCATGCGGATGCTGGCAATATCGATGAGTCGGCCATCCAGCGAAACGGCTCCGCGGCCTTCGCGTGCAGCTTGTTCCATGGCCTCCATGATGCGGCGGGCCTTTGTGACTTCGGCTTCCGTGGGCGTGAACACCTGGTTGGCCAGTTCGATTTGGGAAGGGTGGATGGCCCACTTTCCCTCGTAACCCAGCACTGCGACGCGCTGGGCGGCCGCGACGAAACCGTCGGGGTCATTGAAGTCCCCAAAAGGACCGTCCACCGGGCGCAGGCCATAGGCGCGACAGGCCACCAGCATGCGCGTTTGTGCGGCATGCCAGGGGTCCGTCCAGAAGTATTGGCGCTCGCCATTGGCATCCTTGTCGGTCAGGACGCCTGAATCCTTGTGTACGCCGCCGATGACGGTGGTGCGGGCTCGCGTTGAGGCGGCATAGTCGGCGACTCCAAAGCTCATGGCCTCGAGGCGGGGGCTCGACTGGGCAATCGCTTCCACGTTGGCCATGCCCAGTGCGGTTTCAATCAGTACTTCGAAGCCAATCCGGCGGGTCCTTCCCGTGGCGTTTTCGATCTGGGTCACCAGCATGTCCAGGGCATAGACATCCTGGGGAACGCCCACTTTCGGAATCAGGATCATGTCGAGGCGCGGGCAGGTTTCCACGATGTCGACCACATCCCGGTACATGTAGTGCGTATCCAGTCCGTTGATGCGGATCATCATGGTCTTCGATCCCCAGTCAACGTCGTGCAGGGCCTCGATGATGTTTTTGCGGGCCTGGGCCTTGTCGTCCGGGGCCACGGCATCTTCAAGATCCAGAAAAATCACGTCGGCAGCCGAGCGGGCTGCCTTTTCGAACAGTCCGGGATTGGAACCGGGAACTGCAAGCTCCGAGCGGTGTAGGCGCGGATGGGCTTGTTGAATGATCGTAAAGCTCATGAAGTCCCCTTATGACGCAGACAAGGCGCGCGCGACGGTGGTGCCGAGTTCAGAGGCGCTGGGGGCGACATGGAGGCCGAAGGAAAGCATGATGTCGGCTTTTTCGGCGGCGGTGTCGCCCTCGGCGGAGATGATGGCACCGGCATGGCCCATGCGCCGCCCCTTGGGGGCGGTCAGGCCGGCCACATAGCCGATGACGGGCTTGGTCATGTTTTCCTTGATCCACTGGGAGGCTTCTGCCTCCTGGGGTCCCCCGATCTCCCCGATCATGACCACAGCCCGGGTCTCGGGATCGGCCTCGAAGAGGGCCATGTGGTCAAGGAAGGAACTGCCATTGATGGGGTCCCCGCCGATGCCCACGCTGGTGGAGACCCCAATGCCCAGGGCGGTCATCTGGGCGGCGGCCTCATAGCCCAGGGTGCCGGAACGGGAGACGATGCCCACCTCCCCACGGGTGTAGATATGGCCAGGCATGATGCCCAGCATGGCCTTGCCAGGGCTGATGATGCCGGCACAGTTGGGGCCCACCACCAGAGTGCGCCGCTCCTTGGGATAGCGCATGAGGTAGCGCTTGACCCGCATCATGTCCTGGGCGGGGATGCCATCGGTAATGATGCACACGAGCTTGAGGCCGGCATCGGCGGCTTCCATGAGGGCGTCGGCGGCATAGGGCGGCGGCACGAAGGCGAGGCTCGCCTCGGCCCCGGTGTCAGCCACGGCCTCCTTGACGGTGTTGAAGACCGGACGGTCCAGGTGTTGCATGCCCCCCTTGCCAGGGGTAACCCCCCCCACCAGGTTGGTGCCATAGCGGATCATTTCATTGGCATGGAAGGTGGCCTTGTCGCCGGTAAAGCCCTGCACGATGATGGGGGTGCGTTCGTTGATGAGAATGCTCATGGGAAGAAGATCCTTTCAAGCGGCCTGGGCTGCGGCCACGGCTTTGTGGGCAGCATCGGCCAGGGTGGTGGCACTGATGATGGGCAGGCCGCTGTCCTGGATGATGCGCTGGCCGGCTTCCACATTGGTGCCGGCCAAGCGCACCACGAGGGGCACGGCGAGGTCGCGGGCGGCCTGCACCACACCCTGGGCCACCCAGTCGCAACGGTTGATGCCGGCAAAGATGTTCACCAGGATGGCCTTGACGTTCTTGTCGGAGAGCACCAGGCGAAAGGCTTCGGCCACGCGCTCGGGAGAGGCACCACCACCCACGTCGAGGAAGTTGGCAGGCTCGCCGCCGGCATACTTGATCATGTCCATGGTGGCCATGGCAAGCCCCGCCCCGTTGATGATGCAACCGATGTCGCCTGCAAGGCCCACATAGTTCAGGCCATACTGGTTGGCCTGGGCTTCACGCGGGTCTTCCTGGGAAGGATCGCGCATTTCCGAGATCTGGGGACGGCGGAACAGGGCATTGTCGTCAAAGGACATTTTGGCATCCAGGGCGATCACCCGGTTGTCCTTGGTGACCACCAGGGGATTGATTTCCACCATGGTGGCATCCAGGTCACGAAAGGCCCGGTAACAGCCCAGGATGGTGGCCACGGCACGGCTCACCTGCTTGATGTTGAGACCCAGGCCAAAGGCGAGCTCCCGGGCCTGGAAGGGCTGCAGGCCCACGGCAGGCTCCACCTGCACCTGGCAGATGGACTCCGGGTTGGATTTGGCGATTTCCTCGATTTCCATGCCCCCCTGGGCCGAGGCCACCACGCGGATGCGCTGGGCTTTGCGATCCAGCACCAGACCCAGGTAGATTTCCCGTTCGAAGGGCTCGGCCACTTCGATGTAGAGGCGTTGCACCAGGCGTCCTTCCGGACCGGTCTGGGCCGTCACGAGCTTGTGCCCCAGCAGGTCCTTGGCCGCCTGGGCCACTTCCCCGTAGGTCCGGCACAGCCGTATCCCACCCGCCTTGCCCCGCCCCCCAGCATGCACCTGCGCCTTCACGGCCCAGTG
>JAKBAT010000025.1 GCA_021808815.1 Pseudomonadota bacterium | reverse complement strand
CGCATCGAACGCCGCCAGCACGTGTTCCGTTTCCGTGAGACCGGTCATGAAAATAATGGGAATGGGTTGGGTCATGACATGGGATTTCAGGCATCGCGCCACTTCGAATCCATCCATGCCCGGCATCAAGGCGTCCAGCAGGATCACGTCCGGCGTGGTTTCAACGGCTCTTTCCAGGGCGCTTTTCCCATCTGTCGCCACCAGCACCACGTAACCGCTCTCGTCCAGGGCATCGTGCAGGACGGCCAGGTTTTCCGGGACGTCGTCTACGATCAGGACAATGGCGCCCTGGGCAGCGTTATTCCCCATGATGGCCCAGTTTCTCCCGGATCAGTGCCCGCATGGCATCAAACCGGAAGCCGGCTGCCATGTGACGCATTTGCTGGATGAAGGCCTGTGGCGCCGGTTGCTGCCGTTCCAGCGTATCCAGCCGGGACAGCAATCCCCGTACGTAACCCCGTGTCACCAGTTCATCCAGTGCCTGCAGTTCCTCGCGTTCCGGCGCCGGTTCCGTGACGCTCGCCCCCATGGCAAGCCAATGCAGCAGCGCACTGAACTGTACCGGTTTGGTGATGAAGTCGTCCGCCGCAATGTTCGCCGGGTTTTCCAGCCCCTTGTCGAAGGCATTGGCGGACACCACGGCAATCCTGGCCGTGGACAAGCCTTGTGCGCGGATACGCCGGATGGTTTCCCACCCATCCATCCCCCCCATGGCCAGATCCATCAGAATGATTTCGGGCTGGAAGCGGGGAATCATCTCCAGGCAGGCCTCACCCGACTCCGCCTGGGCCAGCACGAATCCCATCGGTTCCAGCGTCTGCACCAGAAGTTCCCGGTCCACTTTTTCGTTGTCCACCACCAGAATGCGGTAGCGTGGGCCCTGATAGTCTCCCCGGGGCGCGCTGGGTACCGCCACCTGGGCAGGCTCGTAGTGCAGCTGGGGCAGGAACAGGCGCACCCGGAACAGACTGCCCTGCCCCGGGATGCTGGACACCGCCAGCTCTCCCCCCATCATTTCCGTCAGCATCTTGCTGATGGTCAGGCCGATCCCCGTTCCCACCACCGAACTGTCCACCAAGGCCGTGCCGCGGGTGAACGGTTCAAAGATTTTCTGGAGGTCATCCGCCGCAATGCCGGGGCCGGTGTCCTCGATCTCGAAAGCCGCCATTTCGCGTTGGTACACGAGGCGCAGGGTGACCTGCCCGGCCTGGGTGAACTTGAGGGCATTCCCCAGTATGTTGATGAGGATCTGCTGCAACCGACGCTGATCCCCACGCACCACGGCCGGGATCTCGCCAGCGGGTTCGTACCGGAACAGCAACCCCCTGGCAGCCGCCTGCACCGTGAACATGTCCACCATCTGCTGCAGGAATTCCGTGAAATTGATGGCGCGGATGTCGAGCGCAAACTTGCCGCTTTCGATGCGGGCCACGTCGAGGGTGTCTTCGATCAGGGAGAGCAGATGATCGCCACTGCGACGGATGATGCGGATGGCCTGTCGTCGTTGCGGAGGAATCGCCTCATCGCCATCCAGGATCTGGGCATACCCCAGGATGCTGTTCAAGGGGGTGCGCAGCTCATGGCTGATGGCGGTGATGTACCGGCTTTTCGCGTGGTTCGCGAGCTCTGCCATCAATTTCGCCTTCTGCAGCTGCTCATCCGTTTTGCGATGGGACTCGATTTCCTCCACCAGCAGGTGATTCTGCCGGTTCAGTTCCTCCTGTGCCACCTGCCGTGTCTTATGCGCCAGCACCACCCACCAGGCCACGATGCTGGCCACCAGCACGGTGATGACAAACCCCACCAGAAAGGAATGGCGCAACCAGTGGGACAGTTCATAGCCCATGTCGGTCAGCGTGCTGCGTTCGTAGTGGTAGCCCAGGCCCACCACCATGGCAAGGACCGGTACTGTCAGCACCATCAGCAGCAGGTAATCCCCCAGCCCCGACTCGAGATGGGTCCGCAGGGGGGCCGGCAGCACGCCGCGCAGTATCCGTCCCCACTGTGCCGTCAGGCGGGCCTCTGGCTTGCACAGGTCATGGCAGCGCGCATCCAGCGTGCAACACAGGGAACAGATGGTACCGCGGTAGGCGGGACAGGTGGCCATGTCCTCCTGCTGGTACTCCCGTTCACAGATGCAGCAGATGCTTTTCCTGGGCGCCGTGACGGGAGACCGGGCCAGATAGTAGCGCCCTCCCGTGGCCCAGGCGAGGGCCGGCGTTGCCACCAGCGCTGCCACGATGGCCACGAAGGGCGCCAGGGGGCGTGCCGAGTCGCCAAAAAATCCGGCATAGGCCGAAATGGACAATCCGGAGGCCAGCAGCAACCCCCCCACGCCCACCGGGTTGAGGTCATACAGATAGGCACGCCGGAATTCAATCCCGGCAGGACTCAAGCCCAGGGGCTTGTTGATCATCAGGTCGGCAAATACCACCACCATCCAGGACACGGCGATATTGGAATAGAGTCCCAGCACCTGGCGCAGGGCCTGGAACACATCCAGCTCCATCAACACCAGGGAGATCAGGATATTGAAGACCACCCAGACCACCCGGCCGGGGTGGCTGTGGGTCAACCGCGAAAAAAAGTTGGACCAGGCCAGTGAACCGGCATAGGCATTGGTGACATTGATCTTGAGCTGGGAAATCACCACGAACAGCGTGGTGGCCCACAGGGCCCAGTGTCCCTGGTCGAACACGGCACGGAATCCGATCAGGTACATCTGGTTGGGATCCACGGCCTTGCTTGCCGGCACCATCCAGCTTAAGGCCAGGTAGGCGAGCAAAGCCCCTCCCAGCATTTTCAGGATGCCGGGAATCACCCAGCCCGGCCCCCCCATCAGGACACCGGCATGCCAGCGCCAGCGACGGCCGGACGTCTCGGCAGGCATGAATCGCAGGTAATCCACCTGTTCGCCCATCTGCGTGATGAGCGCAATGCCCACCGAAAGGGCGGCGCCAAAGGCGGCCCAATCAAAGCCCTCGGCATTGCGTTCCAGCCCCTGGAACGCCACCCATCCCTGCAAGGCACCCGGTTGCCGGAACAGAATGGCCGCATAGGGCAGTGCCAGCATCACCACCCACACGGGCTGGGTAAACGTCTGCAGGCGGCTGATCACCGTGATGCCATGGGTCACGAGCGGGATCACCGCGAGCGAGCAGACCAGATAACCCCACACCGGGGGGATGCCGAAGCACAGTTCCAGCGCATAGGCCATGATGGCAGCCTCCAGCGCAAAGAAAATGAACGTGAAGGACGCGTAAATGAGGGAGGTGATGGTGGAGCCCATATAGCCAAACCCTGCCCCCCGCGTGAGCAGATCCATGTCCACGCCGTAGCGTGCCGCGTAGTAGCTGATGGGCGTCCCGATCAGGAAAATCACCAACCCGGCCACGAGAATGGCCCAAAAGGCATTCGTGAACCCGTAGTTGATCAGGAGGGTACCCCCTACGGCTTCCAGCACCAGGAAAGAGGCCGCGCCAAAGGCGGTATTGGCCACCTGCCATTCCGACCAGCGGCGGAAGCCGTGGGGCGTGAACCGCAGGGCATAGTCTTCCAGGGTTTCCGTCGCGACCCAGCTGTTGTAGTCGCGACGGACTTTCATGACCCGCTGCGCGGGTTCGCTATTCTCCGTTCGGGGAGTGCCGGAAAAGGTATCGGACGTGTCCACGCCGGCCTCTCAGGCGACCACCCAGCGGGCCAGGGAAAGGGCTGCCACGCCAAAGCTCGCAAACGATACCAGCCAGCCCATGCAGTGCGAGGCGCGGATTCCCCAGCGGTCCGTACGACGCAGCAGGCGAAATACCCACCAGCCGTTGACCCCGTCCACCAGCACCATGCCCCCCGTGAACAGAAGCCCAAGCACCAGTGCATGTTCCCAGCCCCCAAAGCGGGCTGCCAGCAGGGCGAACATCGCCGCCTGGCTCAACGTATCGAAGGAAAGGGCAAACAGGGCGCCGGTGCACGCCACGGCCCACGCCCCCGGAAGCACTGCCAGGGGAAACTGCAGCCGCCCTTTCACGCCCTGAAGCTGCACAGGGTACCCGGCCGGTGCCACCCACACTGTCCGCAGGTTGACCCAGCCCAGCCAGGACAGGCTGGTGGCGGAAATGAGGGCGCCCAGTCCATTCACCCAGCCCGGCCATCCGCCCCCCGCGGCATTCCCCACGACCAGGGCAATGGCAAGCACCACGGCACCATGCCCCAAGGAAAACAGGACACCGCAATAACGGGAAAGACGGGGTCTGGTGCAACGGTGGTAGCGCGTCCAGCCGTCCACGGCGACCAGATGGTCAGCATCCACCCCATGTCGGCAACCCAGCAGCACGATCAGGGTGCACAGGGTCCACCAATCGCCTGCATCCTTCAGATTCATGGCTGCACGACCCCCCCAGGTGAATCATGAATTTCAGAACCGGATGGCCATGCCATCCCGTCGCGGGTCCGCCACGCCCCACCGGTCATGGGTGACGGGGTCTTCCCCCACCAGCTGGACCGACCCGATGGGCCTTTCCGACCGCTGCAGCCGGTCGCCGCTCTCTTTTAGTGCGGCGACGAGACCCTCGGGTACCGCAGGCTCCACGATGGTGCTCCCGGCAGCATCCAGGACGGCATATCGCGGCAGCCGGACCGCCTCCATTCCTGGCAGCCGGTCGTCCAGCAGGTCCTGGGTCATTTCCAGCACCGAACTGATGATGGTGGGGCCGCCCGGCGACCCATAGGCAAACCAGCCGCCCTCTTCACGCAGTACCAGCGTCGGGGCCATGCTGCTGCGCGGGCGCATGCCTGGGCGCACGTCGTTGGCACCCGGGTCGCCCGGACCGGCCTGGGGCACCCGATTGAAATCCGTCAGCTCGTTGTTCAGCAGGAACCCATAGCCGGGCACCAGGATCCCGCTGCCCCACAAGTTTTCCACCGTGCTGGTGCAGCTCACCACGTTGCCATCCCGGTCCACCACGGTGAAATGCGTGGTATGGGGCCCTTCGACGGCTTCAGGCGCCAGGGGGAGGGACAGGCGGTGGTGTGGATCGATCATGCGGGAACGTGCTGCAAGCATCGTGCCAGACAGCAGCTGATCCAGGGGAACAGCCGTCGCGGCAGGGTCCCCGACCCAACGGGCCCGGTCTGCCATGGCAAGCCGCAGCGCCTCGATGGTCACGTGCACGGCATTCGGGGACAGCGCTTGCCAATCGGGCACGCTTCCCAGGGGAAAACGTTCCAGTGCGGCCAGGGACTGCAACAGGGCCACCCCTCCGGAGGAAGGCGGGGGCATGGTCAGGATCGTGGCGCCACGGTAATGCCCCACCAAGGGCTTTCTCACCACGGGACGGTAGTGCGCCAGGTCCTCCAGGGTCATCCGGCCCACGCTGGCAGGATCCGGCCCCGCGCGTTGCTGTGCCGTCACGATGGCCTGGGCCATGGCCCCTTGGTAAAAAGCCGCCGGCCCCTGTGTTGCGATCAGCGTAAAGGTGCGGGCAAGATCCGGCTGGCGCAACCAGTCCCCCACTTGCAGCGGGCGGCCATCCGGATGGCGAAACAGGGCACGGGTTTCCGGCTGGAGAGCTGCCCGGGGGCTGCGCAGGGCCTGCGCCAGATAGGGCGTCACGGCAAAACCATCTCGCGCCAGGGCGATGGCAGGCTGCAGTACCTGGGTAAGCGTCTGCCGTCCCCAGCGTTGCTGAGCCTCCTGAAAACCGGCCAGGGTCCCGGGTACCCCGACCGCCAGGCCGCTGATGGAATTCTCGCGGAAGCCACGCGCGGCAAACTGGTCCGGCGTCGCCGCAGCCGGGGCGGTTTCACGCGCGTCCAGCACCAGGGTTTCGCCGGACCCGGCCAGATGAACCAGCAGGAAGGCGCCGCCGCCAATGCCCGAAGACTGGGGTTCCACCACATTCAGGGCAAACTGTATCGCGGCCGCCGCATCGATGGCATTGCCACCCGCCTTCAGGACGGCAATGCCGGCCTGGGTGGCCAGCGGATGGGAAGTGGACACGACCGCTTCGCCCGCGGACCAGGCCGGCAACCCCGCGCCGACTCCCGCCAGAATGAGTGTCTGGGCCGCGAGGCGCGCAAGATAGTTATATTTTTTTACACTTTTTTGGAGAAGACAAAACACTTTTTGCGGCCAGGTCTGCTATCTTGAAATCGCAGACAGTGCAGTCAGGGTACAAGCCCTTTGCAAGGGGCGGATCGCAAGATCCGCCCTTTTTTTATTTATCGTTCCACCACCCACTTCAGGCTGTCGAGGCCGGCCCGGTACAGGTCGGTAATGATTTTCACGGTGCGCTGATCCCGTTTCACATGCTCACTGCCCAAAGACGCTTTGCTCGAGTCATAGGTTTCCACGTCGAACCCGTACACCATGGGACCGCGGCTCGACAACTCGATGGGCGGCGGCGCATCCGGATCCGTGGACACGCCGGGGGTGTCGAAGGAGGCACGCCATTCCACCACGGAGGTGCCTGGCGAAGGGCCTCGGCTGACCCGCATCACCACGTTATAGCGGGTGACGGTCCAGGGCCCCGAGCGGACATGGTAACGCAAGGTCATGTCCGGATCGCTGCGCTCATCGAGCACATCCACTTCCTTGCCCACACTGTCCTTATAGACGATCAGGCGGGTCAGATCCTGCTTGTCTTCATCGATACCCATGCTTTTTTCGACGGTGCTGTTCCAGCGGGCAGTCCCTTCGAAATCGCTCACCAGTGCCCAGACTTTGGCCGGCTCGGCCTGGATCGTGATGGTCTGGTCCACTTTTTCATGAAACGTGGTCTGGGCCTGTGCCAGCAACCCCACGGTCATGCCCAATATCATGCCGACGCCTTGCAAACGATGCCGCAACTTCATGGCTCCTCCTCTTTTGATGAATGGGCCACTGCAGCCCTCCCGGACAACTGTTTCCGGTAGCGGCGCTGCAGGAGGCGCAGTAACCACAACACATAGCCTGAACAGGCGTAAACGACAAAAAAACTCCACAACACCCGGGACTGGTCGAGTGTAATCACCACAAATCCCAACAAAATCAGCAATGCAGCCCAAAATGGGACACTGCGCCGCAGATTAAGATCCTTGAAGCTGTAAAACTTGATGCTGGAGACCATGGACAGGCCGGCAAACACGGTCACGCACCAGGTCAGCCAGTGAATACGGTTTCCTTCCACCGCATAGTCCGACTGCAACACCCACACCATGCCGGCCAGCAGGGCTGCCGCCGCAGGACTGGGCAGCCCCACGAACCAGCGCTTGTCGGCCACCCCCAGCTGGGTATTGAAGCGCGCCAGGCGCAGGGCTGCCCCAGCGCAGTAAATGAAGGCCGCAAGCCACCCCAGCTTGCCCATCCCCCGCAGGCTCCATTCATACATGACGAGGGACGGGGCCGCCCCGAAGGACACCATGTCCGACAAGCTGTCATATTCTGCGCCGAAAGCACTTTGCGTGCGCGTCAGGCGCGCCACCCGGCCATCCAGGCCATCCAGCACCATGGCGATGAAAATCGCCTGCGCCGCCATTTCGAAATGGCCGTTCATGCCCTGGACAATGGCGAAGAACCCGGCAAACAGGGCTGCCGTGGTAAACAGGTTCGGCAACAGGTAAATACCCCGCCGTCGGGCAGCGGCATCGATCAAGGGCTTGGGCGATTCGGAAGGCAGCACGTTCAACCCCCGGAAGGCATCAGGTCTGAGACCACTGGGCCAGGATCGTGGTAGTGGCCTTTACAGTATCACCAATTGCCACGCACAGGTGCACTTCCGGTGGCAGGTACAGGTCCACCCGCGAACCGAAGCGGATGAATCCGTAGCGCTGCCCTGCCAGCACCTGGTCACCGGCGCGCACGTAACACAGGATACGCCGCGCAATCAGGCCGGCAACCTGGACACAGGTGATTTGCCGCCCGTCGGCCAGGTCCAGAAGCAGGGCATTGCGTTCGTTGGCCTCGGACGCCTTGTCCAGATCGGCATTGAGAAACTGCCCCGGGTGATAGGAGACTTCCCGCACCCGGGCCGCCACGGGGCTGCGGTTGGAGTGCACGTTGAAGACGTTCATGAAAATGCTGACTTTAACTGCCGGTTGCTGCCGATAGGGATCCTGGCAGGGCACCACGGCCACCACGCGGCCATCGGCCGGTGCCAGCACCCACTGGTCGCCGGAAGGGATGGGGCGTGCCGGATCGCGGAAGAACTGCAGCACGAACAGGGCCACGACCCAGAAGGGAATGGCCCATCCCCCTCCGGCCATTACCGTGACCGCAAGGGCCAGGGCGCAAGCCAGTCCGAGGTACAACCACCCTTCGCGGGCGATCAGGGGATGGGGGTAGCGGGAATTCAATCCGGTCAGTTCTTGCTTTGATCGACCAGCTTGTTTTTCTTGATCCAGGGCATCATGTCACGCAGTTGTGCCCCCACGCGCTCGATCGGCTGCTCGGCACCGAGGCGACGCATGGCGTGCAGGGAAGCTGCACCGGCACGGTTTTCCAGGATGAACTCCCTGGCAAACTGGCCCGTCTGGATTTCCTTCAGGATGCGGCGCATTTCCGCGCGGGTTTCCTCCGTGATGATGCGCGGGCCGCGGGTAAAATCACCGTACTCGGCCGTGTTGGAAATGGAATAGCGCATGTTGGCAATGCCGCCTTCATACATGAGGTCCACGATCAGCTTGAGCTCGTGCAGGCACTCGAAATACGCCATTTCCGGCGCATAACCCGCCTCCACCAGCGTGTCGAATCCGGCCTGCACCAGTGCCGTTGCACCGCCACAGAGCACGGCCTGTTCGCCAAACAGGTCGGTTTCGGTTTCTTCGCGGAAGGTGGTTTCGATCACGCCCGCACGGGCACCGCCATTGGCCGCGGCGTAAGACAGCGCGAGGTCGCGGGCACGCCCGGTGGCATCCTGATGCACGGCAATCAGGCTGGGCACACCGCCACCCTGGGTGTAGGTGGAACGGACCAGATGCCCGGGCCCCTTGGGCGCAATCATGATGATGTCGATGTCGGTACGGGGGACGATTTGCCCGAAATGGATGTTGAAGCCGTGGGCAAATGCCAGTGCGGCGCCTGCCTTGATATGGGGCGCGATGGCAGTGCGGTAGACTTCCGGCTGCGATTCGTCGGGCAGCAGGATCATGACCAGATCGGCATCCTTGACGGCATCGGCCACGTCGCGCACCTTGAGCCCCGCCGCCTCGGCCTTCTTCCAGGAAGCGCCGCCGGGACGCAGGGCCACCGTCACCTCCACGCCAGAATCCTTGAGGTTGTTGGCATGGGCATGGCCCTGCGAGCCATAACCGATGATTGTCACTTTCCTGCCCTTGATCAGTGACAGGTCAGCATCCTTGTCGTAATACACTTTCATGCGATTTCTCCAGTCTGCAATCTCAAACGCGCAATATCCACTCGCCACGGCCAATGCCGGAAGCGCCGGTGCGCACGGTTTCCAGGATCAGGCCGCGATCGATGGCCTCCAGGAAGGCATCGAGCTTGTCGCTCGGCCCAGTCAGTTCGATGGTATAGGTACGATCAGTGACATCGATGATCCGGCCCCTGAAAATGTCGGAAGTCCGTTTCAGTTCTTCACGATCCTTGCCTTCGGCACGTACTTTCACCAGCATCAGTTCGCGCTCGATATGGTGCCCCTCATGCAGGTCGAACACCTTGACCACGTCGATCAGCTTGTTGAGCTGCTTCGTGATCTGCTCGACCACTTCATCCGACCCGCTGGTCACGATGGTCATGCGCGACAGGGTGGGGTCTTCCGTGGGGGCCACGGTCAGCGACTCGATGTTGTAGCCGCGGGCCGAAAACAGTCCCGCCACGCGGGACAGGGCACCGGCTTCGTTTTCCAGCAATAAGGACAGAATATGCCGCATAGGTCGATTGGGTTCCAGGATCACAGGTCTTCGGCGCCCAGCAGCATCTCGGTGAGACCCTGCCCCGCCTTGACCATGGGAAAAACATTTTCAGTCTGGTCCGTCATGAAATCCATGAACACGACCCGATCCTTGAGTGCAAAGGCTTCGCGCAACGCCGGTTCCACGTCGGCGGGGTTTTCCACGCGCACTCCCACGTGCCCATAGCTTTCCGCGAGCTTGACGAAATCGGGCAACGCATCCATGTAGGACTCGGAATAGCGGTTGCCATGCAGGATCTGCTGCCACTGGCGCACCATGCCCAGATAACGGTTGTTGAGGTTGATGATTTTCACGGGCAGATGGTATTGCTTGCAGGTGGACAGCTCCTGAATGCACATCTGGATGCTGGCTTCACCGGTCACGCATGCCACCGTGGCATCCGGATGCGCCAGCTGGGCCCCCATGGCCGCCGGAAGGCCGAACCCCATGGTACCCAGCCCACCCGAGTTCAACCAGCGCCGCGGCTTGTCGAATTTGTAGTACTGGGCAGCCCACATCTGGTGCTGCCCCACGTCCGAAGTGACTATGGCATCGCCCCCCGTCACCTCGTAGAGTTTTTCCACCACATACTGGGGCTTGATGATGGTGCCGGAAGCGTCGTAGCGCAGGCAATCGCGGCTGCGCCATTCGCCGATCTGGTGCCACCAGTCCCGCAAGGCTTCCGTGTCCGGCCGCACCGTGCTGGCATCGATGTGTTTTTGCATTTCGTCGAACACGTCGTTGATGTTGCCCACGATCGGCACATCCACCCGAACCCGCTTGGAAATGGAAGAGGGGTCGATATCCACGTGGATGATGCGTCGCCCTTCGACATAGAAATGTTGCGGGTTGCCGATGACGCGATCATCGAAACGCGCCCCCACGGCCAGCAGCACGTCGCAATGTTGCATGGCCAGGTTGGCTTCATAGGTGCCGTGCATGCCCAGCATGCCCACGAACTGCGGGTCAGTGCCGGGGAACCCCCCCAATCCCATCAAGGTATTGGTGCAGGGATAGCCCAGCGACTTCACCAGCCGCGTCAGGGCCGGCGCCGCATCTCCGAGAATCACGCCGCCCCCCGCATAGATCATGGGGCGGCGCGCCTCCATCAGCATGTGCACCGCCTTCTTGATCTGCCCGGAGTGGCCTTTGGTCACGGGAGCATAGGAACGCATGGAAATGGTGCGGGGGTAGGCAAACTCCGCCATCTGCTGCGACACGTCTTTCGGAATATCCACGAGGACCGGTCCCGGGCGGCCGGACGCGGCCACGTAAAACGCCTTGCGGATCGTGAGGGCGAGTTCGTCCACCTGCTTCACCAGGAAGTTGTGCTTGACGCAGGGGCGGGTGATTCCCACCGTATCCACTTCCTGGAAGGCATCGAGGCCGATGGCGGGCGTGGGCACCTGCCCCGAAATGATCACCATGGGGATGGAATCCATGTAAGCGGTGGCGATGCCCGTGACGGCATTGGTGACGCCCGGCCCGCTGGTGACCAGCGCTACCCCTGTCCGGCCGCTGGCGCGGGAATAGGCATCGGCGGCGTGCAGTGCGGCCTGTTCGTGGCGGACCAGGATGTGCTTGACCTTATCCTGATTGAACAGCGCATCGTAAATATGAAGCACCGCGCCCCCGGGATAGCCGAACACGTATTCGACGCCCTCTTCCTGAAGGCACTGGATTGTGATTTCTGCACCGGTGAGTCGCATGGTTCAACCATCGAAAACCTTGCAGGTTAAAGGTTCCCGACCATTTGGTCAAGATTCGGACCTGCCGTGATACCATCTTTCCCATTCATTCCGAGGAGCATCCCCTGGCTTCACATCAGGAGTTGTCCGATTTCTTGGCCGAAGTGGAACGCCGCGCATTCAAGCACGCCATGTATGCGGTCCGGGACGACGCCACCGCCCTCGACATCGTACAGGATGCCATGCTCAAGCTTGTGGACAAGTACCAGGACCGGCCCCGTGCAGAACTGCCCCCCCTGTTCCAGCGCATTCTGCAGAACGCCATCCGGGATCACTTCCGGCGCAGCCGGATCCGGAACTGGTGGACCCCGCTTCTCAGCTCCTTCAGGAGAAGCGAGGACCAGGAGGACTTTGACCTGCTGGAATCCGTGGAAATTGCCGCGGAACACCACCCGCCGCCCGTGCCGGAACAGGTGCTGGGCCAGAAACAGGTGCTGGCAGAAATCGAGCAGGCCCTGGAAAAACTCCCCCCACGTCAACGGGAAGCCTTTCTGCTGCGTTACTGGGAGGAAATGGATGTGGCGGAAACGGCCGCCGCCATGGGTTGCTCGGAAGGCAGTGTCAAGACCCATTGCTCCCGGGCGGTGCATGCACTGTCGGCCCTTCTGTCCGCGAAAGGCATATTCCTATGAACGAATCCGATATTGCACAACGCGTTACCCGTCACCTTGACCAGGGTGTCCAAGGGCTCGATGGCGTCGTTCTGGAACGACTCCACGAGGCCCGTTACGCAGCCCTGTCCCGGGTTCCGGTGAGTGCGCTCAGACTGGCCCCGTCGTCGTGGGCGGGCAGCGTCCTCACGTCCGGCCTGGGCCGTCATTCGGGCGCATGGCTGCGATTTGCCGTGACCACCCTCATGCTGACAGTGGGTATCCTGGGGTTCCATTACTGGCAGCAGGACCAGGACGCTGACGAGGATAACGGCCAGCTCGAAGCCAAACTGCTGTCCAGCGAACTTCCGCCCCAGGCGTTTGCTCAAAAAGATTTTGGTGCATGGCTGCAGGAAACGCGTTGAGGCGGGTATTCCTGCTGGCGCTGCTGGTCGTGTCCAGCGCCTGGGCCCATGACCCCGGCCCCCGTTGGGATGCGCTCACGCCCGAACAGCAGTCCATTCTGGCGCCGGCCCGGCCCGACTGGGACCAGCTCTCCCAGTTGCAGCGCAAACGCCTGCTCAACGCCGCCAAACACTACCCCCAGCTCACGCCGGAGGAGCAGGCCCGTTTCCAGGCCCGCATCCCCACCTGGACCCACCTGCCACGCGAAGACCGGGAAACGGCGCGCAAGAATTTCAAGCAATTTCATGACCTTCCGCCCGAAAAAAGGGAGGCGGCCAAGTCCCACTGGCAGGCCAGCCATCCGGGCACGGCCCCGAACACCGCCACACCTGCCCCGGCCACCAGTCCGTCCCCTGCGGGGTCAGCCCCGCCTCCGTGAGCACGCCACGTTCCCCGTTGTGGTTCGGGAACCCCGTCTTCAGCCGTAACGTTCGGCCCAGCGCCCCAACAGCAGGGCGATCAGCAGGAACAGCAGGCTGGGTGCCGTCGTGCTGACCACCGGGCTCCAGTCGTTGAGCTGCCCCAGATAGGAAAAGAAACGGCTGGTCAGGTAAAACCCGAGGCCCAGCCCGATGCCGATCATGATGCGCATGCCGACCACGCCGGAACGCGGACGCTGCAGGGCAAAAGGCAGGGCCAACAGCATCATCACCAGGATGGAAAACGGATAGAGCAGCTTGCTCCACTCGGCGATTTCGAAACGCACCGTCTGCTGGCTGTTCTCGCGCAAGTGCCGGATATAGGTCAGCAGGTTCCGCACGGACATCTGTTCGGGCTCCACCAGCAACGTGGACATGACCTGTGGCGTGATCACCGAGTTCCAGTCAGCACTGGCATCATGCTGCACGCGTACCCCCTGGTCACTGAAGAGGGTGCGTTCCACATCCGTCAACATCCACTGGTGGTCCTGCAGGTAAATCGCTTTCCTGGCCGTGCTGATGCGGCGCAGGCGGTGCTCTTCGTCGAAATCGTAAATGCGCAGGTCATGCAGGGAGTTGTCCGGCAACATTTCGCGCACATTGATGAAGCTGCCCTTGTCCTTGACCCAGATGCCCGAACGGAACTGGGTTGCCACGAAGTTGTTGAGGGCCTTGAGGCGCCATTGCTGGGCCGCTTCCTCCGAAACGGGCATGACGAGTTCCCCCAACAGGAAAGCGGCCAGCACGAACAGCAGCCCCACGCGCATCAGGGCCCCGGTCAACCGGTTGCGGGACATGCCGGAAGTCCGCATCACCGTGATTTCGGAATGGGCCGCCAGGGTGCTCAGGCCGTACAGGGTGCCGATCAGGGCAGCAATGGGGAACAGCTCATAGGCATGTCCCGGGATGGCGAGCGTCACGAACACGAACATCTGCCATACCTGGTAGCTGCCCTTGCCCAGGTCGTTGAGCTCATGGATCAGGTCGAAAAAGGAAAACAGGAACAACAGGGCACTGAGGACAAGCCCTGTCCCCATCAGGATTTCCCGGGCAAGATAGCGGTTGAGCAGCCTCACCCGGAGCACCTCACAGCGTTTCTTTCAGCTGCTGCAGAATGGCCGGATTTTCCAGGGTGGACACATCCTGTGTGATCTCCTCGCCCTTCGCGATGACACGCAACAGCCGCCGCATGATCTTCCCGGAGCGGGTTTTGGGCAGGTTGTCCCCAAAACGGATTTCCTTGGGTTTGGCAATCGGACCGATTTCCTTGCCCACCCAGTTGCGCAGGTCGGCGGCCAGGCGTTTTGCCTCCGCGCCATTGGGTCGGGCCTGCTTCAATACCACGTAGGCCACGATCGCTTCCCCGGTCATGTCGTCAGGTCGGCCCACCACGGCCGCTTCGGCCACCAGGGGATTGGCCACCAGGGCCGACTCGATTTCCATGGTGCCCATGCGATGCCCCGAAACGTTGAGCACATCGTCGATACGGCCGGTAATGGTGAAATAGCCCGTGTCCTTGTTGCGGATGGCGCCATCCCCCGCCAGGTAGTATCCCTGCAACTCGGGCGGGTAATAACTTTTCCTGAAGCGGTCGGGATCGCCCCAGATGGTGCGGATCATGGCCGGCCAAGGGCGTTTCACCACCAGGATCCCCCCCTGTCCATCGGGGATGTCATGGCCGGCTTCGTCCACGATGGCGGCTTCGATGCCGGGCAATGGCAGCGTGCACGAACCAGGCACCAGCGGCGTCGCGCCGGGAAGCGGGGTAATCATGTGCCCCCCGGTCTCGGTCTGCCAGAACGTGTCGACAATGGGACAACGGGAATGCCCCACCTGTGTGTAGTACCACATCCAGGCTTCGGGATTGATGGGTTCTCCCACCGAACCCAGCAGGCGCAGGCTGGAGAGGTCATAGTGGCGGGGGTGGGTCTCGGGTGCCGCATCGGCTGCCTTGATGAGGGAGCGAATCGCCGTGGGCGCCGTATAGAACACGGTCACCCCGTGCCGCGCAATCATGTCCCAGAAACGGCCGGCATTGGGATAGGTGGGGACCCCTTCGAACACCACTTCGGTCGCCCCCACCGCCAACGGCCCATACGCGATGTAGGTATGCCCGGTCACCCAGCCGATGTCGGCGGTACACCAGAAAATATCCGAGGGCTTGATGTCGAAGGACCAGCGCATGGTCAGGGCGGCCCACAGCAGGTATCCCCCCGTGGCGTGCTGCACGCCTTTGGGCTTGCCGGTAGAGCCGGAGGTATACAGCACGAACAAGGGATGCTCGGCACTCACCCATTCCGGTTCGCAGGTGTCCGGCTGCCCGGTTTCCACGTCGTGCATCCAGAGATCGCGCCCCGATACCAGGGGGATGGGGTTGCCGGTGCGGCGATAGATCACCACGTGCTTCAGGGCTTCGCATCCGCCCAGGGCCAGTGCTTCGTCCACGATGGTTTTGAGGGGGAGATGCTTGCCCCCGCGGCATTGCTCATCGGCCGTGATGAGCGCGCAGGCGCCCACGTCCACGATACGTTCCTGCAGCGATTTGGCGGAAAACCCCCCGAACACCACGGAGTGGGTCGCCCCGATGCGGGCACAGGCTTGCATGGCCACCACCCCTTCCACCGACATGGGCATGTAGATGACCACCCGGTCTCCGATCCGGATGCCCAGGGCTTTCAGTCCGTTGGCAAAACGACAGACCCGGTGATAGAGATCCTGATAACTCAGGCGGGTGATGCTGCCGTCGTCCGCCTCGAAAATGAGGGCGGTCTTGCCGCCCAGGCCCTGCTGCAGGTTGCGTTCCAGGCAGTTGTAGGACGCATTGGTCAGGCCATCTTCAAACCATTTGTAGAAAGGGGGAGTCGATTCGTCCAGGGTGCGCGTAAAGGGTCGACGCCAATACAGGTGCTCGCGCGCCAGGCGCCCCCAGAAGGCCTCGGGGTCGCGCCGGGCCTCATCGCGCAGGGCCTCGTAGGCCGCCATCCCTGAAACATTGGCCTGGGAAACGAATTCTGGAGCAGGGGGAAACAACCGGTGTTCGTGGAGCAATGCTTCGGTGGACATGAAACCTCCCTCTCAATGTATTTGAATTATGGCAACTCCCGCCCTTGAGCCAGGCATGGAACCGGCATTATAGCCCCTCCCCCGACCGGCCGGCAGACCCGGGAGGGCACGCTTCTGGTAAAGTAGCCCTCTGGATTGGCCATTCCCGGGAGTTTTGCCGTGATCACCCTCCACGAAGACGATCTCATCCAAAGCATTGCCGACAGCCTGCAGTACATCTCCTGCTACCACCCGGTGGATTATCTCCAGGCCCTGGGCGCCGCCTATGACGCCGAGCAATCCCCCGCGGCGCGTGATGCCATTGCCCAGATCCTCACCAATTCCCGCCTGTGCGCGGAAGGACAGCGCCCCATTTGCCAGGATACCGGCATCGTGAATGTCTTCCTCAAGGTGGGGATGGAGGTGCGCTTCGCACTCTCCGGCACGCTCGAGGAGGCCATCAACGCCGGCGTGCGGCGCGCCTATCTCGATCCGGACAACCCCCTGCGGGCCTCCATCCTGTCCGATCCCGCCGGCAGTCGCCGCAATACCGGCGACAACACGCCTGCCGTGATCCACGTTTCCCTGGTGCCGGGCAGCCAGGTGGAGGTCACCGTGGCGGCCAAGGGGGGAGGCTCGGAGAACAAGGCCAAGTTCGTCATGCTCAACCCTTCCGACTCCATCGTGGACTGGGTATTGAAAACCGTCCCCACCATGGGGGCAGGATGGTGCCCGCCGGGCATGCTGGGACTGGGCATCGGGGGAACGGCGGAAAAAGCCATGCTGATGGCCAAGGAATCCCTCATGGCGCCCATCGACATGGCCCTGCTCAAGGCACGGGGTCCGCAAAACCGCATCGAGGAGCTGCGCATCGAGCTCTACGACAAGGTCAATGCGCTGGGCATCGGCGCCCAGGGGCTGGGCGGGCTGTCCACCGTGCTCGACGTGAAAATCCTCGATTACCCCACCCATGCCGCTTCCCTGCCCGTGGCCATGATTCCCAACTGTGCCGCCACCCGTCACGCCCATTTCGTGCTGGACGGCACGGGGAACACCATCAGGCTGCTGCC
>JAKBAT010000139.1 GCA_021808815.1 Pseudomonadota bacterium | reverse complement strand
CCCTGGGCCTCAAGCAGTTGGGCGAAGATCCCTGGGTGGGTCTTGCGCGCCGTTACCCGGAACGCACCCGCCTGTTCGGCAAGGTGACCAACCTGACCGATTATGGCGCTTTCGTGGAAATCGAGCAGGGCATCGAAGGCCTGGTTCACGTGTCGGAAATGGACTGGACCAACAAGAACGTCCACCCCTCCAAGGTCGTCCAGCTGGGTGACGAGGTGGAAGTGATGATCCTGGAAATCGACGAAGAACGCCGCCGCATTTCCCTGGGCATGAAACAGTGTCGTGCCAACCCGTGGGAAGAGTTTTCCATGAACTACAACAAGAACGATCACGTGCGTGGCCAGATCAAGTCCATCACGGATTTTGGCGTCTTCATCGGATTGCCCGGCGGCATCGATGGCCTGGTGCACCTGTCCGACCTGTCCTGGCACCAGGCGGGGGAGGAGGCCGTGCACAACTACAAGAAAGGGGACGAAGTGGAGGCCATGGTGCTGTCCATCGACGTGGAGCGGGAACGGATTTCCCTGGGCATCAAGCAGCTCTCGGGCGATCCTTTCACCAACTTCACGGCCAGCCACGACAAGGGCTCGCTGGTGAAGGGCGTGGTCAAGTCGGTGGATCCCAAGGGAGCTGTCGTCGACCTCGGTGACGAGATCGAAGGCTACCTGCGTGCCTCGGAAGTGTCCCGCGATCGCGTGGAAGACCTGCGTTCCCACCTCAATGAAGGGGATGCGGTGGAAGCCGTGGTGCTCAACATCGACCGCAAGAACCGTACCATCAACCTGTCGGTCAAGGCGCGCGACACGGCGGAAGAGAATGCTGCCCTGCAACGCGTGGCAGCAGAAAGCCCGGCCAATGCAGGAACGACCAGCCTGGGCGCATTGCTCAAGGCCAAGCTGGCCAATCCCGGCACAGGCAGTTAAACCTGCGGCAGGAAACGAGAGGAGGGTTGCATGACCAAGTCTGAACTGATCAGCGTGCTGTCCAACCGCTACACCCAGTTGGTGGCCAAGGATACGGAACTCGCCGTGAAGACGATCCTGGACGCCATGAGCCATAGCCTGGTTTCTGGCGAACGCATCGAGATCCGGGGATTCGGCAGTTTCGGACTGAATCATCGCCCTCCGCGCCTGGGCCGCAATCCCAAGACGGGTGAGAAAGTGCGCGTGCCTGAAAAGTACGTGCCGCATTTCAAGGCCGGCAAGGAATTGCGTGACCGGGTGGATTTCCCCAAAGCAGACTCTGTCGCAGAAAGCTGAAAGATGCCGGGTGCGTGACGCGCCCGGCATTTTTACAAGGATGGCCGGATGTTTTACCTCAAATGGCTGGTGCGCATCGTCATTTTCGTTCTGCTGCTAGGTTTTGCAGTCAAGAATCTGGACCCCGTTACGCTCAATTATTTCCTGGGCTACCAGTGGCAGGAGCCGCTGGTGGTGATTTTGCTGGCCTTCACGGTGGTGGGCGTGATCATTGGGTTGCTGGCTTCCCTGAGCACCCTGTTCAGGCAACGCCGGGAAATCCAGGCCCTGCGCCGCGAATTGCGCCGGCTCGATAAAACGGCGGGAGAAATTCCCGATTCCCCCGTGGTTGACACGGCAACGGCCGGCCATATGGAATAACCCCACACGCCGATGGATTTCCAGTCTTACTGGTTGCTCGCATTACCCATCTTTTTTGGCCTGGGCTGGCTTGCCGCGCGCGTGGACATTCGTCATCTGCTGACCGAATCCCGTGCCCTGCCGGCTTCCTATTTCAAGGGGCTCAATTTCCTGCTCAACGAGCAACCGGACAAGGCCATCGAAGCCTTCATCGAGGTGGCCCGTGCCGAGCAACAGACCATCGAGCTGCATTTTGCCCTGGGCAGCCTGTTCCGGCGTCGCGGTGAGGTGGACCGCGCCACACGCATGCATCAGAACTTGGTGGAACGCGCCGACCTGGGCAGCGACCAGCGTATGGCGGCATTGCACGAACTGGCCCAGGACTACCTGAAGGCAGGATTGCTGGACCGGGCGGAGGCCCTGTTCAAGGATCTGCGCTCGAGCGGGTTTTCCGAATCCGCCTTGCGCCACCTGCTGGACATTTACGTCACGGAGAAGGATTGGCAAAAGGCGATCGAAACTGCCGAGGCCCTGGAGAAAGCCACGGGCGACAGTTATCGCAGCGAAATCGCCAATTTCCATTGCGAGCTGGCGGCGATCGAATACGGGCATTCCCGCCTGGAAGAGGCGCAGGCCCAGATTGCCGCAGCCCTGGAGGCCCACCGCAAATGCGTGCGCGCGAACGTCATGCTGGGGACCTGGGCGCAACGGGAAGGGCGCCATGAGGATGCCCTGGCGATCTGGAAGCGCATCGAAGGCCAGGCCCCGGAATACCTGTTCCTGATTGCAGCACCCCTGATCGACGCCATGCGTACGCTGGGACAGGTGCAGGAAGCCCTGACCTTGTTGCGGGGCTGGTTGCAGCGCTACCCGGCGCTCGATTTGCTGGGTGTGGTGTTCCAGGCCACACAGGAAGAGGAAGGGGCGGAAAGCGCACTGCAGCTGGTTCGGGAAGAACTGCATCGCAGCCCTTCCCTGGGGGCCCTGGACAAGTTCCTGGAGGCCCAGCTGGCCACCGTGGCCCCTGAACAGCGGGCCGACCTGCAGCTCATGCGGGATCTGGTGCATGCCCATAGCAGCCGGTTCGCCCTGTTCCAGTGCAGCCGCTGCGGTTTCAAGGCACGTTCCTTTCACTGGCATTGCCCGGCCTGCGGCCAATGGGACAGCTACCCGCCCCAGCGCAACGCGGAAGGCGATTCCGGGCAGGTGGCAGGGCAGCGGGGGGGCATGTGAGGTCCGAGCGTCCGGTCATCGTGGCCCTCGATGTGTCCGGGGCCGCGGAGGCCCGCTCTCTCGCAGACCGCCTCGATCCTGACCTGTGCCGCCTCAAGGTGGGCAAGGAACTGTTCACAGCAGCCGGCCCTGCCCTGGTGGAATACCTGGTGCGGCGGGGGCACGCGGTCTTTCTTGACCTCAAGTACCACGACATTCCCAATACTGTGGCGGCCGCCTGCAGGGTGGCAGCAGGGCTGGGGGTATGGATGGTGGACGTGCACGCCGCGGGCGGTCCTGCCATGCTGACGGCAGCACGGGAGGCCCTCGAGCCCGGAGGCGCCGAGCGCCCGCTGCTGGTGGCCATTACCGTGCTGACCAGC
>JAKBAT010000024.1 GCA_021808815.1 Pseudomonadota bacterium | reverse complement strand
AATTGCCCCCCAATCCATAGCGGCAAGCGCCATTCAATGCTGTAACTGGTTGTTCTATAAATACTTTACCCGCATTTTCATCGTACAGCTCCAGCCCTCCCATCCACAGGCGGGTCACGCTGCCGCGCACGCCGGCATCGCCCCCCCACAAGGGCTGGGTCCAGAGGGCCGCACCATCCACCCATTGCAAATCGCTGTCGGCATGGGCCGGGGTGGCCCGCACCGTGGCATCGGCACTCAGGGTGATCTGGCCCGGTCCCCAGCGCCGGGTGGCTTCCACGGCACCCGTGGAAAGGCTCGCCATGCCGGCTTCAGGCTTCTGGCTTTCCCCCAGCACCACTGGAACGCTGCCGCCGGGCAAGGTCAATGTCAGCAGATTGGAACTGGGAGCACTGTTCAGGTTGGTTTCCCCGCCCACCAGGGATTGCAACAGCCAGGTCATTTTCCAGGTCTCCCCGGCCAGGTCACCCAGCTGGCTGGTGAGCCATTCGTGCAGGGCGGACGGGATGTCGGGGCGGGCCAGCACGGTATCCACGAGGTCCCGGGCCGAGGCGCTTTCCCCCAGTTCGCCCAGGGCCTGGGCGTAATCGAGCTGGGCGCCGGCCAGGTCGGGATTGAGCAGCAGCGCCTTTTCCAGAGCATTGGCGGCCAGTTGCGGCTGGCGCAGGGCCAGGAACAGGGTGCCTTGCCAGGCAAAGAAATCGGCCCGGGTGCTGCAAATATCCTGCAGGCCCGACAAGGCATCGAGCGCCTGCTGGCGCTCGGGCTCCGTTGCGGGGGGTTGCACCGGAAAGGCGGCCGGACAGGCCAGCAGGTTGGATTGCGCCCATGCTGGCGCCCCCGTCGCAGCCTCCACGGCAATCCACACACCAAGCAAAAAGAGACGGACTGCCGGATTCAACCCACTGCCTGCTGCCGGCCTTCGGCTTCATAGACCAGACGCAGGCGCTGGGTATCGAGCACCACGGGCAAGGCATGGAGGATCCGGGAAGTCGTCAACCCCGGCAACAGGAACTCACCAAGCGCAATGGCCTGGGTCGGTTTGACGGCCTCCACCAGGCGGGGCCCCAACAGGATGGGGTAGGCAAGCTCCGCCGTCATGGCCTCGAGGCACGCCGCCACCGTGACCGTTTCTCCCAGGACCGTATGAACCCGGCGCCCTGCCGGGCCAAACGAGCCGATCAGCACGGTGCCGGTTTCCACGCCGATCCCCACATCCAGGGGAGGCATGCGGCGGCTTGCGGTTTTCGGGAGCTGGGCTCCCAGGGCCCGCCACAATTCCTCAGCTGCCGCCAAAGCCCGCGTGCCGTGATCGGGGCAGGGGCTGGAACCGTTCCACACCGCCATCAGGCCATCCCCCACCATCTGTTCCACCACGCCGCCATACCCTTCCACCACGCGGGTTGCCGTGGTGTAGAAAAGATGCAGCACGGTGGCGGTTTCTTCCGGAGGCCGGCCTTCACAGTAGGCAGAGAAATTGCGCAAATCCACGAACATCACCGTGGCCTCGCGACGCACGGCGTGCACCTGGGCGCTGGGGCCCTGCAACGCCACTTGCCGGGCCACAGCCTCCGGCAGGTAGCTTGCCAGGTTCTGGAACAACCGTTCCCGTTCGAAACGCGTCCGCATCAGTTCGGTGCCCCCCAGCAACCCGGTGGCCAGCAAGGTGAACAGGGCCGGGGTGGTCCAGCCCAGCCACCAGTGGGCCGTGAGCAGCAGGAGGCTGTGCAGGACAAAGAGGCCTGCCACTCCCAGCAACCCGGCCACCGGCAGCACCAGGCCGGTGCTGCGGCGCGGACGGCGCAGCACCGCCAGGAGAAGCAACGTCACCAGCGCCCCCCCCATCCAGGACCAGGCGGCCGCAAACCGGGGCGTATAGGGAGTACGGTCATCCAGCAGGGCGGCCAGGGCCTGGGCATGGACTTCCACCCCGCCCACGGCACCGCCCTGGGGCGTGGGCACGGCATCCCCGGCACCAAATGCCGTGGCCCCCACCAGCACCCAGGCCCCTTTCAGCAGGTTGGCAGGCGCCCGCCCCTGCAGCACGTCCACGGCCGACAGGGCCACAAAGCCTTGCCGGGGGACCTGGTAGGACACGCGAAAACGCCCCTGATCATCCAGGGGCAGGCGCCATTCCCCCAACTGCAGCCACCAGCGGGGCGACCACAGGGAAGTGCCGGCTTCCAGGCGCGGGGTGACGGCCTCCTGCGCTGCCAGGGCCCCGGCCACCGGCAAGGCAGCATAGGTGGACTGGCGGAAACAGATCAGGGCCGGAACCTTGCGAATGGTGCCATCGGCATCGAGAATGGGCGTGATATGTCCGGCACGCGCCCCACTCCCCAGCAGGCCGGCCTCGGGGGCCAGATAGCCCTCTCCGGGCAGGGAAGCCGCAGGGCATGCGGCAAAAGGCAATGCCCCGGCCAGCACCCCGGCGTTGAGATCGGGATGCCCCCCGAGGGAAAACAGCTCGGCCCCCACCGTCGGTATCGGGCTGGCCAACGCCTGGCGCAGGGCCTCATCGCCGGAACGCGGCGTATCGAACAGGACATCCATCATCTTGAGGTTCACCCCGTCCTGGTCGAGCCGTTCGAGCAGTTGCGCCATGCGTTCGCGCGGCCAGGGCCAGGCGCCCAGGGCCTGGATGCTTTTCTCGTCGATGTCCACCACCACGATCCGGTGTTCCTGGGTGCCTTTCCCGGCAAAATTCCAGGCCAGGCTGCCGATGCGCTCGTCCCATTGGGCAAGCGGGCCTCCCCACAGGGCCACCACGCCCAGGGTCAACGCCACGGCAATTCCCAGCACCAGCGCCCGCAGGCGCCAGGGCCGCATCAGGAAACCCTCATTGAAGGATGGCGCCATCATCGCCCCCACAGGGTGGCCCCCATCAGGGCCGAACCATTTGTGAAGGATTTATTGAACAGGTACCCCGCCTGCAGGGTATTGAAGGACACGGCCCCGGCCACGTGGGGATCTGTGCCATTTGCCACGAAAATGCCCGTCGTGGGATTGAGCGTGCCGCTGGCCATGATGGTCTGGACCCCCGTGGGCACGGAGGACACCGTCAGGTTGGTGGCAAACAGGTCACGACTGAAATCGATGCCCAGAACCCCCCCCTGCAGGGTGGCGGCACTGTACAGGTTGCCGGCAGAACGGTAGCTGGCGGCCCCCCCTTGCAGGGCAAAGGTGGCCTGGCCCGTCATGCTGCCCATGAGGTTGGGGACCCCTTCGTTGCGGAACAGGAAGTAATAGCCATCGCCTACGGTGACCTGGCCAGACTGCAACGCTGCCATGAAGGAGACCGTCAGGTTGTCACCCGGCAGGGGCACGGCGGACCACCGTCCCCAGGTCAGGCTGGGCTGCTGGGGCAGCAGTCCCACGATGGAGCCGGGTGCCCGGCTGTCGGCCAGCACCCCCTGCGTCTGGACGGCGCTTTCCCGCTCCTGCTGGATGATGGGCGTGATGCGGTCGGTGCCCTTCAGGGAATTGATCGACTGGAAGCTGGGCTCGGTCATGTTGTTACGGTACACGAGGGCCGTCCCGCTCATGCTGGCGGAGAGTTCCCGTGCCCGGGCGCCACCGCAAGGGCCAAAGCCCGCTGCCGAGCAACCGGCATCCAGCGGGGCCAGCACGATGGCGCCCTGGTTCACCACCACCACCGCGCTGTGGGGACCGGCCTGGGTGGTAAAGTCGGTACCGCGCACGCCAATGGCCACGAGGGGAGTGTTCAGGCGGAAGCGATCCTTGGCCTGGTGCGCCGCATCCCCCGAAATGGCACGGGCAATGCCTTTTTCCAGGTCGAACTTGACCGCGGTCCGGTCGGGGTGGTCAGGATCGTACTGGTAAGCTTCCACCGTGAGCACGGAATCGGGCCGCACGCTGACCCGTGCCCCGTCCACGAAACGAATGTGCACATGGCCGCTGTCGGTGGTTTCGATGCGATCCCCCACTTCGATGGCAGCGCCCTTGGCCAGGGACAGGACCTGACCTGCCCGCACCACATGGCTGACGCCAATGGTCAGGGTCACGGCGCCCACGCCGCTCCCTGCCGCACCTCCCCACAAGGGCAGCAGGCACAGGAACAACACGGGCAACAATCGGCAGCACAGGGTTTTCATGGGCAGCATCAGGCTAGTCTGACGGTCAGTGTAACGAGTTTGTCCCCCCCGTTCTGTGCGTTCAATCACATATAATCCCTTCCCATGGCCGTCCATACCCTCCTGTTGCAGCAATTTCCCCTGCTCAAGGCCTTGCCGGCGGAGGCGCTTTCCCGGTTGGCACCGCTGGCCTCGATCCGGGAATTCGCCAAACGGGGAACCGTGCTGGCCAAGGGCCCTCCCGTGCCCTACCTGTGCTTTTTGCTGGAGGGACGGCTGCAGGCCATCGATTTCACCGTGGAAGGCCGGGAAGTGGGACTCTACTTCGTCGAACAGGGCGACTACTTCGGCGAACTGTCACTCATTGACGGCGAACCGCAACCCGAATTCATCATTGCCACCGGCCCGGCCCGGGTCGTCATTCTGCCCGGGGCGGAAATCCGTCCCGTCCTGTTTTCCTGCCCGCCGCTCGCGGAAACCCTGGCCCGCCGGCTGGCGGGACGCGTGCGCCAGCAGCTCTCCCAGCGCCAGGTGTTGGGGCTTGCCAACCCCCTGCACCGCATCTGCGCCCAGCTCCAGATCATGCTGCCCCCCGCGCCTGACGGCGCTCCCCTCCAGGTGGTGATCCACGCGCCCACCCACCAGGAACTCGCCATCATGGTCAATCTCACCCGCGAAACCGTGACCCGGACCTTTCAGGTGCTGCAGGCCCAGGGCGTGCTGACCCGGGAGGGAGACCAGTTGATCGTGGACAAGGCCCGCCTGGACCAGCTGACCACGCGGGAGGAGTGAACCCGTATAATCCGGGCATGACCACCCCCCACAATCTCACGGCAGTGTGGAACCGTTGCCATGCCCACCTGCAACCCGATCCCGCTGCCCTGCCCCTGGCACCCCCGGAGCACTGCACCTGTCCGCTGTGCGACAGTCCCCGCGCCTTCGCCATCACCGCCCATGTACGTTACGGCGAGGCGCACTGGGACCACGATGCCCATCCCCTCTACTGCCCCGACTGCCGCCAGTACTCACTGACCGCTGCACCGGACATGCCCCCAGTGACGGCCGTCAACGCCCGCCTCTGGTCCGCCAGCCCCACGTTCCTCAACATCGAGCCCACCACGCGCTGCAATTTCAGCTGCTGGTACTGCGTGGGACGGCACATGCGGCAGCAGGACATCCGGCCGGAAGATTTCGATGCCATGCTGGACCACTTCCCCACGGTCGAAACCATTGCCCTGGTGGGGGAAGGCGAGCCCCTGCTGCACAAGGATTTCTTCCCCATGGCGCACCGGGCCAAAGACCGCGGTATCCGCGTGGTCATCATTTCCAATGGCTCGGCCTTCAGCCAGAGCGTGATCCGGAAGCTGTGCGAGGCCCAAATCGCCTACATCGGCATTTCCATCGATTCCATCGATCCGGCCACCTTCGCCCGCTCCCGCATCGATGGCGACCTGAACAAGGTCTGGAAAGGCATTGAACGGTTGCGTGCCTACCGCGACCGCCACGGGTTCCGCTACCCCAAAATCGGCCTCAAGGGGACGCTTTTCAGTTACAGCCAGGACGACCTGCTGTCCATCGTGGCCGAGGCCAAACGCCATGGCGTGGAAATCTTCGAATCGTTTCAGGCCTTGAATCCCATGCGCACCTACGTCCCCATTTACCCGGAGGAGGGCCAGCGGGAAATCGCCCACATCGACGCTGTCGCCCAGGCCATTGCCCACGACAGCGCGCAGGCCGTGGCCCTGCTGCCCCCCATCTCGGATTTCTGTGCGGAAGAGGGCATTCCCCTCAATGACAACCTTCCGGCGAATGGCTTGCGCCAGCACTGCAACGAGAAATGGCTCTATTCCCTGCTCTCCGGCGACGTCACGCCCTGCTGCCAGATCAAGACGCCCATCGACCCCGGCTGGAACCTGTTCCATCATTCCGTGGAAGAGATCCTGACCCATCCCCGCTATGAAAACACCCGTTTCAACCTGTGGAACGGCCTGTTTCCCCAATATTGCGCCGGCTGCTGGAAAACCCGCTGAACATGTCGACCCCTGGCGCGGTGATCGTACTGGAGCAGATCACCAAACACTACGACCTGTTCGACCATCCCCAGGATCGTCTCAAGCAGCTCCTGTTCGGGCGCTGGCATCAATGGGGGCGACGCTTTTACGCTACCCGGCAACTGTCCCTGCATATCCAGGCCGGGGAAGTTGTGGGCATCATCGGCCGCAATGGCGCCGGCAAATCCACCCTGCTGCAACTGGTGTGCGGCACCCTCACCCCCAGCTCGGGCACGCGGCACGTGCAGGGCAGGGTTGCCTCACTACTGGAACTGGGGGCCGGTTTCAACCCTGAATTCACCGGACGGGAAAACGTTTTTCTCAATGCCGCCATCCTGGGGCTGTCGCGGGAGGAAACCGAAACCCGCTTCGACGCCATCGTCGCTTTCGCCGACATCGGCGATTTCCTGGACCAGCCGGTCAGGACCTATTCCAGTGGCATGTACGTGCGCCTGGCCTTTTCCGTGGCAGTTCACGTGGATCCCGACATCGTGATCATCGACGAGGCACTGTCCGTGGGGGACAGCGTGTTTTCCCGAAAATCCTTCGAACGCATCATGGCCATGAAAGCGGCCGGCAAGACCATCCTGTTCTGCTCCCATTCCATGTACCAGGTGGAAGCGCTTTGCGATCGTGCCGTGTGGCTGGAACAGGGCGAGATTCGCGGCCTGGGCAAGCCTGCGGAGGTGGTGGCCGCCTACCAGAGCTTTCTGCTCAACCGGGAAACGGTGGCCACTGCCCCCGCTGCGCCCGCACCACCGCCCCATGCCCTGGCCTGGGTGGAAGAAGTGGTGGCCAGCGTGGAAGAAGGCCTCTGGTCGCGCGAAGTCCATCTGGAAAGCCAGAGGCCCTTGTCCCTGCGCATCCGTTTTCATGCCGACCCCAGCCTCCCGGCCCCGGTGGTGGGGTTGCTGCTGGTCGCCGAAGACCGGCGCATCGTGAGCTCCTTCAGCACGCAGTTCGACGGCGTGACCCTCCCGGTCAATGGCGCCGGCGAAGGCGAAGCGACCTTGTATCTGCCCGCGCTTCCCCTGCTCAAGGGGACCTACCTCATCGACGCGTTCCTGCTGGACGAGTCGGGCATCCATATTTACGAAGGGGTGCGGAGCTGCGTTCAATTGCACGTGACCCAAACCGGGATCGAACAGGGGCTGGTGCTGCTGCCCCATGCCTGGCATGGAGGCCACGAGGTTACCCATGCCCGCAGATGAGGCCGGACGCTGGCGGGCCGAAACACTGGTCCCGGCGCAGGCGGAAGCCATGCGGACCCTGTTTGCCGAGAGTTTCGGCCATGCCATGAGTCCTGCCCTGTGGCAGTGGAAATACGGGGACGGTGGCGGGCTGGCCAGCGGCGTTTGGGACCGGGACAACCGGCTGGTGGCGCACTATGGCGGTTTCCCCCGGGATATCCTCGATGCCGGGGTACCACGCCGGGCCGTGCAGATCGGGGATGTCATGGTCCATCCTGCCGAGCGCGGACGCCTGACCCGGCACGGGGCCTTTTATCAGGCAGCCACCCATTTCCTCGGACACCAGGCGGGCACGGGGGCTCCCTTCCTGCACGCCTTCGGCTTTCCCAACCGGCGCGCGCTGACGCTGGGTGAACGGCTCGGCCTGTACCATCCCGTGGGCCGGGTGACGGGCCTGGAATGGGTGCCCGGGCAGGGCCCGAAGCTTCCCTGGTACCTGCAGTTGCGCGCGTGGGATAACCACCGGGACGCCGGACACCTGGAGCGCCTGTGGCGGGCCATGCGCCGCGACTTTCCCGATGCCCTCATCGGGGTGCGCGATGGCACCCGCATGGCACGGCGTTACCTGACCCACCCCGAACAGGCCTATGCCCTGTGGCTACTGCGCCACCGGCTGACGCGACGCCCCCTGGGACTGGTGGTGATCCGCGAACTGGGGGACCGGATCGAATGGCTGGACCTGGTGGCCCCCTTGGACGCCTGGGACGACTGCGCCCTGGCCGTGCTGCACCTGGCGCGGCAACGGGGTGCACAACGCGTCACCCTGTGGATGACAGCCCCATTCCACCGGCACCTGCGGGTGCCGCACCAGGTTTCGGACCTGGACGTGTGGGTTCCCTGCAATGGCTATACCCCTGGTCCGACGGCCGAATCCCAGCGCGACCGCTGGCTGCTCACGGGGGGAGACACCGATTTTCTATAGCACGTCGGCAAAACCGGCCCGCAGGTAACGGAACATCCAGGCCCCGAGCGCCGCCACGCCGCACGCCGCCAGGAATTCGACCGCGATGCTGCCGGCCTCCGGCCACTGCCCGGAGAACACCGCCGCCCGGGTCTGCTCGATCACGGGCGTGAGCGGATTCCAGGCCACCACGGGACGCAGCCCCGCAGGCACGGCCGACAGGGGATAGAACACGGGACTCAGGAACTGCAGCAGGGTGGCGATGAATCCCAGCACCTGCCCCAGGTCGCGCACATAGACCCCCAGGGCCGACAGGCCCCAACCCAGTCCCAGCAGCAGGGGCAGCAGGGGCAGCCAGATGAGGGGCAACGCCCACCAGGCGGCGCTCGCGGGCACCCCCTGGATCAGGCAGGCCGCCAGCAGCAGCAACACCCCCGGCAAGGCAAACACCAGGCTCGAGAGGCAATTGACCCAGGCCAGAATTTCCACCGGAAACACCACTTTCTTGATGAGGTTGGGTTGTTCCAGGATCAGCTGGGGCGATCGCACCAGGGATTCCGAAAAAAATCCGAATACGGCCATGCCGGCAAAGAGGTGCAATGCAAAATCGAGTCCGGTCTCGGGGCCGCTCTCCCAGCGCATCCTGAACACATAGCGAAACACGAGGGTATACACCGTCATCATCATCAGCGGCGTCAGCAGGCTCCAGGCTACCCCCAGCAGGGTGCCCCGGTAGCGCATCAGCACCTGGCGCCCCACAAACTGGCGCAGCAACCCGGTCGCCCTCCAGGGCAGGTACCCGGAAACCGGCGTACGGACATTCATGACCGGCACCTCCACCACCGGGCGATCCCGTTCCAGATGCCCTGCGGGGCATCCTGACCGGTACCGGACGGTGGCGTCCAGGGGCTTTGCATCCATTCCCGCTGCCGGCGGGCAACCTGCAGATCGCAGGGATCCTTTTCCAGGTCGTCACGTCCGAATACCGTCAGGGCTTCCGCCATGGCCACGTCCGGCCCCAGCGTATAGCTGCGAAAGACATTGAGCCCCGTGACCTGTTCCGCGTAGCGCTGCAGGGCCAGCTGGCTCGTGAAGCAGTCCATGGCCACGCGCTTTCGTGCGGCAACTGCCGTGATGTCCACGAGCCGGTTGGGGCGTTGCGGCATGCCCACCTCATAGGTGGCGAGCCGCACAGATTCGGGCAGCAGGCGCAAGGCGGCCTGGGCCGCCCAGGCGGCATGGTAATGGTCGGGATGGATTTCCCAGGGTGAAGGGGCGTAAACCAGGTCAGCGCCCAATCGCTGCACAACTGACACGATGTCCGTCACGAGTGCCGTCGCCTGGCCCAGCATCCGGTCCTGGTAGGGAAGCTGTTCCACGACATACCCCAGCACGCGTCCGGCAGCCTCGCTTTCCTGGCGTCGCTGCGCCACATACTGCGCCCGCACGTTCGGGTCGACCCCGGCCCCGCCGTCGGTGAGCAGCAGCACATGCACAGGCACTCCTTGCGCCTGGTAAAGCGCCAGGCAACCCCCACAGCCGAAGACCTCGTCATCCGGGTGCGGCGCCAGCACCAGCACACACTGCGCCGGTGGCACGGGTGAAGCCTGATAAGGCAGAAACCGGTTTTCCATCACACCTCCGGGGCCCGCACGCCGGGCACCTCCAGACAGGACAACAGGATATCAAAGCGCCGGCGCCAGTCATGCTGCGCACAAAATGCCTCCCGGTCCGCCCCGGGTTCCGGCCGGGCAAGCAGAGCGTCGATGCCCGCCCGGTCTGCGGCAGGATCCGGGGTGAGCAGCACGCCAGGGTCGGCACCCCCGTGCCGGATCATCTCGCCAAAGGGCGTGCTGAGGACGGGAAGCCCCAGTCCCCGGTATTCATAGTACTTGAGGGGATCCACGGACGCCGTCAGGGCATTCACCCTGAAGGGAATCAGCCCTGCGGCAAAGCTCGCCATGCGGCGCAACGCCAGGTCATGGCGCAGGGCAGGCAACAGGGCCACGTTCTGCGGAAGCGTGGCCGGGGGTGGCTGGAACAGGGGTCCGATGATCTCCACCGGGCGATCGGGCCAGGCCCGCGCCAGCCGGCACACCCAATCCCAGTCGAACCAGGACCCGATGGTGCCCACGTACCCCAGGCTGCGAGGGTGCCCTGCCCGGTACGGCCACGCTGCCTGGCAACGCGTCGCGGAAAGCCCATTGGGGACATGGAGCACCTTTGTGCCGAAACCTTGCAATCGGGTTTCCAGCGCCGTGGAGGAGGCGCAGTGACAACGTACGCCCATGACCAATTGGCGTTCCAGCGCCGCCATGCCATCGCGGGAACGTCCGCGGTAAAACGCAGGAAAATCATCCATGGCGTCATAGAGTGAAAACGCCGGCTTCAGGGATTCCAGCGTGTGCAGGGCCAGGTGGGAAGGCTTGCCAATGGCCAGCATCGTGGCATCACGGGTTGCCGCTGCCTGCAAGTGCTGCACCAGCCCCCGCCACAGCAGGGTGCGGTTGAGTGTCCGCCCCCATGCGAAAGGTTCGAAGGGCAAGGCCCGGGGCGTGACCCGTTCCAGCCAGGCCGGAGCCTCGCCCTCTCCTGCGGATTGCGGGGTAGGGCGTCGCAGGTCCGCCCAGCGCGGCAGGCGTCCGGGGTAAGGTTCCACCCATAGCACCGGAGCCGCAAACCGTTCGTGAAACCAGTGCACGAACTCCTGGGGGCGCTGCCGATGGCTGTTCCAGGGGACCGGAGAAAAGTAGATCAGCTGCACGGTACGAAATGGTTCCGCAACACGGTCACGATCCGCTGTGCCGCCTGTCCGTCCCCGTAGGGAGAGCTGCCGCGGGCCATGTCCCGGTAAGCCTCGGGAGAGTCCAGCAGTCGCCGCACCCCCTGCACGATGTCCTCGCGCCGCGTCCCCACCAGGGCAGCAACCCCTGCTTCCACGGCTTCAGGGCGTTCGGTTTCCTCCCGCAACACCAGCACCGGCTTGGCCAACGCCGGCGCCTCCTCCTGCACCCCGCCCGAATCCGTCAGGATCAGCGTCGCTGCTTTCATCGCCGCAATGAAGGGAACGTAATCGAGGGGATCGCACAACTGGATGCGCGGACGCCCTCCCAGCCAGGCGGCCACGGTCTGGCGCACGTTGGGGTTGGGATGTACCGGGTAGAGGATTTCCACGTCCGGATAGGTCTCGGTCAGTTGCAACAACGCCTGGCAGATCTGTTCCAGGGGGGCCCCGAAGCTCTCGCGACGATGGGCAGTCACCAGGATCATGCGGTGCCCCGGGTTCACCGGGCGCGCCATCGTGCTTGCGGCCACGGTATGCAGGGCATCGATCACCGTGTTGCCCGTGACGTGCACGCGTGCGGGGTCCAGGTTTTCGCGCAGCAGGTTGTCACGGGCACGCGGCGTGGGCGCAAAGTGCCAGTGCGCCAGGTGCCCCGCCAGGATCCGGTTCATTTCCTCCGGGAACGGATTGCGCAGGTCGCCGGTACGCAGCCCCGCCTCCACATGCCCGAAGGGAATCTGGCGATAGAAACTGGCCAGGGCTGCCACCATCACCGTGGTGGTATCCCCCTGCGCGATCACTGCCTGCGGTTGCTCCTGCTGCAACACCCGGTCCAGCGTCGTCAGCATGCGCGCCGTCAGCGCCGTCAGGTCCTGGTTGGGTTGCATCAGGTCGAGATCCACGTCCGGTACGATGCCAAATGTCTGCAGGACCTGGTCGAGCAGATCCCGATGCTGTGCCGTCGCCAATACGCGCACCCGGGCCCAGGGCGCCTGCTGCAAGGCCCGGATCACCGGCGCCATTTTGATGGCTTCGGGCCGCGTGCCCACCACGCATAAAAACAGGGGCGCGCTCACGGCATGTCCTCGGGCGGGCGGTAACGATGGGGAACCCACGGTCCCCATTTCTTTTCGTAGAGGGCCCTGTTCCTTTCAAACAGGGCCTGCCGCTGCGTGTTGTGCATCTGGTTGAAGGTGGCGGAAAGATGGTGGTGCACGAACACGTCATCCGCGATGGTCAAGCGCCAGCCTGCGGCACGCACCCGGTTGCAGTAGTCGTCGTCCTCGAAAAACCCGATGCCAAACGCCGGATCGAGCCCGCCCACCTGGCGGTAGACTTCCCGTCGCAGGGCCACGCAAAAAAATGCCAGGGCACGGCAGTCGTAATGGGCTCCCAGCAGGCGCCCCAGGCGTTGGGACGCCCAGGCCGGCATGTCGGCCGGATCCTCATACCCCACGTCGATACGGGCCTCGTTGCCAATGTTGTTGGTCACCGGCCCCACCATGCCCAGCGCCGGATCGCGCGCAAAATGGCGCACCAGGCCCTGGACCCATCCCGGGGACACCTGGGTATCGTTGTTGAGCAGCACCAGAACTTCCCCCGTGGCAACTTCCAGCCCGGCGTTGTTGCCTGCGGCAAACCCCAGGTTCCGGTCATTGAGGACCAGCCGCACGCGCGCATCACCACGGGCCAGGTCTTCCAGGTAAGGGCGCGTGCCGTCGGTGGAAGCATTGTCCACCAGCACCAGTTCGAGATCCGGCCACAGGCTGTGCTGCAGGAGGGCATCGAGGCAGGCGCGGGTCAGTTCCAGGTTGTTGTAGCACAGTACCACCACGCTGACTTTCGGGGCGATGCCCTGCAAGGCCGCTTCCAGCTGGTCGACACGCGAACCCCAGGAATGCTGTTCGGCCCAGGTGCGCCGCTCCCGTATCCGCTCTGCATCAGCGGATGCCTGCAGGGCCTGGTCGAGGCAGGTCAGGAATGCGCCCGTACCTTCCGCCAGCATCACCTGGTCCGCGATCAGCTCCAGTTCGGGCAGGCGGGTAGCCACCACCGGCTTGCCAGCGCTTAAGTATTCGTAGACCTTGACGGGATTGGTGCAGGCCGTGAGTTCATTCAGGAGGAACGGGATCACGCATACGTCGAACCCGTGTACCCAGCCCGGCAATTCGGCATAGGGCACCTCCCCCATCAGCTCGATATTGGGCTGCCGTCTTGCCGCACTGACGTCGCATCCGGTGGTGGCTCCCACCAGCACGAAACGCCAGTGGGGCCGCGCCTGGGCCAGGCTGACCACCAGGGGCATGTCGAACCATTCGGAAATCGCCCCGAAATAACCCACCACCTTGCGGCCATCCCGCTCAAAGCACAGGGTGGCAGGGGCATCACGAAAATGCTGCACATCGGCGCCATTGCGAATCAAGGCATGGGGCTTGCCTTGCGCCAAGGCCTGCATGCGCTGCGCGAGCTGCGCCGAACTGGTGAGCAACAGGTCGCACTGCTGCAACAGCTTCTGCTCCTCATTCAGCATCGGACCCGCGTTGGTGGAGAAACCCGCGTGATAATCCATGCAGTCATACACCAGCCAGTTGCCCGGCAGCGCTGCGGCCACGGGGCGCCAGAAGGGCAGGTCCACCAGCGAGATGAGCGGCCCCCACTGGCCCTGGGCCCGGAGCCATTGCAGGGATTCCGTCAGGGCCGCCACCTGCGCGGAACCCGGCACTTCCTCGTAGATGTTGGGAGCGGGTCGGGGCAACGCCAGCTGCACCAGATGCACGCCGGGTGCCGGCGAACCCAGCAGACGACAAGCCCCGCCCCGGTTTCCCGGGGCGAAGGTCGTGCTGAAATACACCACCCGGTAACCCCGTGCACCCAACTCCATGGCCAGGTGCTGGGGTCGTTGTACCCGGAAATGCCAGTCGATCACCGGAAACACCAGCACCGTCGGCGGGCGCTTTCCGGCCGGGTCGAACACGGCCCTCCAGTCCACTTCCTGCCCGGGCACGGCCTGTTCCGCCAGGGCTGTACGACCCACCCGCCTGAGCACCTGTCGTCCGGCCCTCTGCACGACACCCGGCAGGCGGTGCCAGAGCCGGCGCAGGGCCCGTTTCCCGTGCCGCGCCAGGGGGCGCATCACGGTGAACTGTTCGTGCCGGAGCAGGCGCATGGCCTGATCATATTCCGTCAGGGCGCCCCGCAAGGATTCCGAAAGCCGCAGCTGTGTCTGTTGCTGCAGGGCGACCTGGGCATCCAGTGCGGCGATGCGCCCCTGCAAGGCCTGGATCGTTTCCTGCAAGGCAGAAAACTCCGCGCGCATCGACGCGTTTTCAGATTGCAACGCTGCATTCCTGGCCAGCGCCTCCCTTCCCCGCCGCCATAGTTGCGCCCAATCGGCTTGGGTCCAGCGTTCCTGCCATTTTTCCAGGATGCGTTCGGCAGACTGTTGCTGCAGCAGGGTATTGCCATAAAGGCCCGAGCCGCCACGGTTCAGGCGGTACACGGCGGAGACCTGGTCCACATGTTCGAAGGGACCCAGGCGTGAGAGCTGGATCCAGAAATCCCAGTCCTCGAAAATCTCCAACGTTTCATCCACTGCGCAGGCCGCGAGGGCCGCTGCGCGGTCAAACAGCACCGCATGGATGGGCAGGAAATTTTCCAGCAACAGGTGGAAAGCATCGAAAGGTGCGTTATAGCGCATGACTTCGCGCCATGCCCCGGTTTCCGATGATTCCAGGCAGCGCACACCCGCGTAGGCCGCCACTGCCGAAGACCCCTGCAGGCGCTCCACCAATGCCCGCAAATGTCCGGGCTCCCACAGGTCATCGTCGTCCAGGAAACACACCCAGCGCCCCGTGGCCTGGCGAAGACCCAGGTTGGCTGCCGCCGAACGTGACAGGGCCGCGCCTTCTTCCACCAAACGCCATCGGTGCGTCGCGGGCCCTTCCGGCAGTGCGGCATGGGGTGCGCCCGTGGCATTGACCACCAGCACTTCCAGATGGGGCCAGGTCTGGGCGCGGACAGAATCCAGCGCCTCGGCCAGGCTCGTGCGATTCATGCTGCGAATCACCACGCTGACCCATTGTGCCGCGCCCTCATGTCCAGCGGACTCATGCCTCATCGGCAACCCCTCGAAAGCCTCTCAGCCTGCGAAACACCAAAAGCTTCAACTATAGCATTGACCTGGACGCATCCCCAAAGCGCTCACCGGGCGGCCAGGCGCTCTCCCAGATGGCGTCCGTATCGTCGTGCCGGCGCCTCCAGTATCCGATGCAGCCCCAACGCCAGCATCAACGTGGCCACCAGGCTGCAACCATACAGGAGAACGCCCTGCAGGGAAGGCAGGAGGTGTTGCAGGAGAGGGGGCATGGCATTGTGGAACAGGTAGGTGCCGTAACTCAGGTTGCCCCCCCAGAATGCCAGCTGGCGCAGACCGGTGGGAGGGGTCTGCCACCCCTGGGCGCAAACCGCTACCATCGCCGCAAAACAGAGCGCTGCATCAAGGCTGACGTTGCCCCGCAACAAGGGGGAGGCCCACACCCCGGTTTCCCCCAATACCACCCATAGCGCTCCCAGTCCCCACCAGGCGAGCATCGCACCGGCCAGGATCCCCAGGCGGGCACCCGCAGTCCAGGGATGGTGTGCCAGACGCCAGGAGAGGATGCCCAGCGCAAACTCCACCCCGCGCCCCGGCAGATGGGCCGACAATACCAGGGGAATGCCGGACTGGGGTTGGTCAGGCAAGGTCCACGCCACGACCAGATGCACGAACAGCGCCAGGAGGCCCAGCATCCAGCGCCGACGCGGGGAAGTTGCCGCCCGCACCAGAAGGGGCAGAAAAAGATAAAACTCCATTTCGGGCGGCAGGCTCCAGAATGCCGGGTTGTAATAGAACGCGGTCTGTGTGTCGTGGAGCGTCTGCAACAGCAGCACATGGGATGCCAGATACTGCAGGGGCAAGCCCTGCCAGGCCTTGAGCCCCGCGTAAAACGCCAGAGCGGCCAGGTAGAGGGGGTAAATCCGGAACAGCCTGCGACTGTAATGGGGTAACGGGGCCAAGGGACGCCCGAAAAAATAAGGGGCAAAGACGAACCCGCTCAACACGAAAAAAAGATCCACTCCGGTAAAACCGTATCCGGACAGTCCGCGTTCGTTACCGAGACCGCTGCCGTAATGCGCCGCCACCACCAGCAGTGCGGCCACGCATCGCAAGCCCTCGATCGTCCAGTTGGCTTCCGGGCGGGCAGCCTCCCGCCGGCCCGACCCGGCAGTGGCAGACGTCATCATGGATGCCGCATCAGGAAACCGGAGGGACTGGCACGGGGGCCGCTGGCGGAGGCGTCGCCAGGCCGGGTGCGGCAGCTTCCTCGATGCCACTGGCCAGCGTTTGCAACACCTTGGGCTGCAGCACGATCAACCGCCGATGATCCTTTTCCACCACGCCTTTCTTGATGAGAATCTGCAATGCCCGCGATACGCTTTCCCGACTCACATTGGCCATGGTGGCCAGTGCCTGTTGGGTCGGCATGTTTTCGATCACCGCCGTCTGATGTCCCGGCAATTGCTTCAGGGTGTTGTTGAGCACGGAAAAGATCCGCGCATGGGCACGCGCGGCACTGAGTGCGGCGCGCAATCGGGAGGCTTCGCGAATGGTCTGGCACAGGCGCTTCATGATGCGTTCGGCCACGACCGGATGGCGCGTCATGAGTTCATTGGCCACCGTCCTGGGTAAATATCCGATCACCGTATCTCCCAGGGACACCAGCGAAGAGGTGCGGGGCTGCCCGTCAATCACAGCCACTTCCCCGTAGAAATCCCCCGGCTCGAGGAAATGGATGCCCACTTCGCGCCCGTCTTCCGAAAACGAAATGACCTGCAGTTTCCCGGCAATCACGAGCAGCAGGGTATCCCCAGCCGACCCCTGCTGCAGCACCATCTGCCGCAAGGGGAAGTACTGGAAGCGCACATGGCCTTCCAATTGCTTGAACAGGGCAGCATCCAGCCCCTGCAGAAGTTTTTGCTGTTTGAGTGCCTCGGAAGGGTTGATGACAATTTTTTTCATCGCGGATATTAGAAGGGTTCAGCCCCCATTCTAGGGGAGGGGCTTTAATTGTTCAATTTGGCCCCATCTCGCTTGCACCCGATGCGCACGGCATTCCTCCTGCCGCTCTGGCAACGAACCGGCCACCCCCGTTACAATGCTTCCACACTGTTTTTCGGAGTCTTCCATGAAATCTGCCCATGACCTGGTCCTTTCCGCCAAGAACCGCATCCGGGAAATCCCCCTGGATCAGGCGGAAGCCGCCATCCGTGACGCCGACCTGCTGATCGATGTGCGCGAGACGGACGAATTTTCCGCAGGGCACATTCCCGGGGCCGTCCACATGTCACGTGGAACCCTTGAATTCAAGATAAGCGGCAACCCTGCCCTCGCTTCCCGTGATCTGCGTCTGGTCGTCTACTGCAAGACCAGCGGACGGGCCGCCTTGTGCAGTGCCGCTCTGATGGAAATGGGTTACCTGAACGTGCAGTCGATCGCAGGCGGC
>JAKBAT010000138.1 GCA_021808815.1 Pseudomonadota bacterium | reverse complement strand
ATTTCCGCGAGCGCTTCGAGGGCGATCCCTCCCGTTGCGCGCTGTATCGTGACGTGGGCAACGGCCTGGCCCCCGGGGGCATTGAATATTACCTGCCGCTGTTTTTCGAGCAGTGCGATACCCTGTTCGATTATGTGCCGACCCAGGCCACGGTCTGCCTGCATCGTGACCTCGTGCCCGCCATCCAGGCCTTCTGGCAGGCCACGCGGACACGCTGGGACATGCTCAAGGGAGACCGCGCCCATCCGGTACTCGATCCTGCCGAACTGTTCCTCACCGAGGACCAGTGTTTCGGGAGGCTCGCCCGTCATCGCCAGATCAGGCTGTGGCAGGGCGGCGATCCCGCTGCCACCCTGGCCACGACCCCGCTGCCTCCCGTGGAGCTGGTGCGCCGGAACGAATTGCCGATCGAAAAGCTGGCGGCATTTACCCAAAGCTTTCCCGGCAGGATCCTGATTGCCGCCGAAAGCCCGGGACGGCGCGAAACCATTGCCCAGATGCTGACCCAGTTCGGCTATGCCACGACCCCGGTGGAGTCCTGGCAGGCCTTCGTGGCAGGGTCCATGCCCGTGGCCATTGCCGTGGCACCGCTGGCGGCCGGTTTCGTGCTGACCGATGCCGGGCTGGCCGTCGTGACGGAAACCGAGCTCTACAAGACGCAGGTACGCCAGTCACGCCGTCGCGACAGGGCCGGGCGCAGCAACGTGGATACCCTGCTCAAGGATCTGTCCGAAGTGCGCGTGGGGGATCCCGTGGTGCACGTGGATCACGGCATCGGGCGTTTCATGGGCCTCGTGACCCTGGAGTCTGCCGAAGGCGCGACGGAATACCTGCAGCTGCAGTATGCCGGCGATGCCACCCTGTACGTGCCGGTGGCCCAGCTGCATCTGATCGGACGTTATACCGGGGGCCCCGGGGAAAGCGCCCCCCTGCATACCCTGGGCAGCGGCCAATGGGAAAAGGCCAAGCGTCGTGCCGCGACGCGGGCGCGCGATACGGCAGCGGAATTGCTGGACCTGTATGCGCGGCGCGCGGCCCGCCAGGGTTTTGCCTTTCCCATCCGGGAGCAGGACTACGATGCCTTTGCAGCCGGGTTTGACTTCGAGGAAACTCCCGACCAGGCCGCGTCCATCGAGGCCGTGATGGCCGACATGCGTTCGGGGAAACCCATGGACCGGCTGATTTGCGGCGACGTGGGATTCGGCAAGACCGAGGTGGCCATGCGTGCGGCGTTCCTGGCCGTGAATGCCGGGCGCCAGGTGGCAATCCTGGTCCCCACCACTCTGCTCGTGGAACAGCACTTCCAGAACTTCAGTGACCGTTTTGCGGAGTGGCCGGTGCGCATTGCCGAATTGTCGCGCTTCCGTTCCGGCCGTGAAATGGAAGCGACCCTGGCCGGCCTGGCCGAAGGGACGATCGACATCGTGATCGGCACCCACAAGCTGATTTCCGGATCGGTGCGGTTTGCGCGCCTGGGGCTTGTCATCATCGATGAGGAACATCGTTTCGGGGTACGCCAGAAAGAGCGCCTCAAGGCCCTGCGCGCCGAAGTGGACGTCCTGACGCTCACGGCAACGCCCATTCCCCGTACCCTGGCCCTGTCCCTGGAAGGATTGCGCGATTTTTCCGTGATTGCCACGGCCCCGCAGAAACGGCTCGCCATCAAGACCTTCGTCTACCCCCACTCGGATGGCATCATCCGCGAAGCGGCCCTGCGCGAATTGAAACGGGGGGGGCAGCTGTATTTCCTGTACAACGAGGTGGAGACCATGGACAACATGCGCGACCATCTCATCCGCATCCTGCCGGAAGCGCGCATTGCCGTGGCCCATGGCCAGCTGCGCGAGCGCGAGCTGGAACGGGTCATGCGCGAGTTCTATCACCAGCAGTCCAATCTCCTGCTGTGTTCCACCATCATCGAAACCGGCATCGACGTGCCCAGCGCCAATACCATCCTGATCCACCGTGCCGACCGCTTCGGCCTGGCCCAGCTCCACCAGTTGCGTGGACGCGTGGGGCGTTCCCACCACCAGGCCTATGCCTACCTGCTGACGCCACCGCCCGATGCGCTGACGGCACCGGCCAGGAAACGCCTGGAAGCGATCCAGATGATGGAGGAACTGGGTTCGGGGTTCTTCCTTGCCATGCAGGACCTGGAAATCCGGGGGGCTGGGGAAGTACTGGGGGATGCCCAAAGCGGGGAGATCCAGGAAGTGGGGTTCGGGTTGTACACCGACCTGCTCAATCAGGCGGTCAAGATGCTGAAGGCAGGCCAAACCTGGAACCTGGAAGCGCCGCTCGAGGTGGCGACGGAAATCAACCTGCATGCGCCAGCGTTGTTGCCTGCAGAGTACTGCGGCGATATCCAGGAGCGTCTCGTGCTGTACAAACGGCTCGCCAATTGCGATTCGGAAGAGGCCCTGGACGGGTTGCGGGAGGAACTGGTGGACCGTTTCGGCCTGCTGCCGGACCCGGCCCGGGTGCTGCTGGAATGCCACCGCTTGCGGTTCCTGAGCCAGGCGCTGGGCATTCGCAAGGTGGATGCCTCGAGCGAGGGGATCCTGGTGCAGTTTGACACCCATACGCCCCTGGAGCCCCAGCACCTGATCCAGCTGCTGCAAACCCGGCGCGATTTTCGCTTGGCCGGCCCCGACCGCCTCAGGGTCCTGCGCAAGGGGGCGGACCCCATGGAACGTGCGGCCCAGGTACGGGAGGTCCTGTCCCTCCTGGCCGCGGCGGCGTCGGCAACCCCCGGGCTCAGGTCCTGACCGGGATTTTTCCGATTTTCACACGCCATTCCGCCGGTCCGGTTTCATGGACGGACTGGCCTTGCGCGTCCACGGCCACGGTGACGGGCATGTCCTGCATTTCGAACTCATAGATGGCCTCCATTCCCAGCTCGGGAAACGCCACCACCCGGGCGCTGCGAATGGCCTTGGAGACCAGATAGGCGGCGCCACCCACGGCAATGAGATAGACCGAACGGTGCTGACGGATGGCCTCGATCGCGGCAGGCCCGCGCTCGGCTTTGCCCACCATGCCCAGCAGGCCTGTTTTTTCCAGCATCATGGCGGTGAACTTGTCCATGCGGGTGGCGGTGGTGGGCCCTGCCGGCCCCACGATCTCGTCCCGGACCGGGTTGACAGGCCCCACGTAGTAAATGAAGCGGCCCCGGAAATCCAGGCCGGGGGGCAGTCCCTCTCCCTTGGCAAAGAGGTCGGCAATGCGCTTGTGGGCAGCATCCCGTCCGGTCAGGAGCTTGCCGCTGAGGAGCAGGGTTTCACCGGGTTTCCACTGGCGGATGTCTTCCGCCGTCACGTGGTCCAGGTCGACCCGGCGGGCACCGGCGGCGGCATGCCACGTGACCTGGGGCCAGTCGGAGAGCGCCGGCGGCGAAAACACGGCCGGCCCCGTGCCGTCCAGCACGAAATGGGCGTGACGGGTGGCGGCACAGTTGGGAATCATGGCCACGGGCAGGGAAGCGGCATGGGTGGGGTAATCGAGGATTTTCACGTCGAGCACGGTGGACATCCCGCCC
>JAKBAT010000137.1 GCA_021808815.1 Pseudomonadota bacterium | reverse complement strand
TTCATTGAGGTTCATGGTCTGCCAATCCGATGGCTGCGTGATAACCAAATAATATCACAAGATAATAAATAATCAATTTGATATATCAAGTGCCGCCCGGTACAGTGGCTCCAGTGCCCTCGACCTGGAGGGTTTGAGCCAGATTTGATCAAGGAGAACCCCATGCTGGAAAATCGTGAAGGAAAAGCAGTCCCGGACGTCACTTTCCGTATCCGGAAGGATCAGGAATGGCAGGATGTGACCACACGCGACCTGTTCGCAGGCAAGACCGTGGTGGTGTTTTCCCTGCCGGGGGCCTTTACCCCGACCTGTTCCTCCACCCATTTGCCCCGCTATAACGAACTGGCGCCGGCATTTCTTGCCAACGGCGTGGACAGCCTGCTGTGCGTGTCGGTCAACGATACCTTCGTCATGAACGAATGGAGCAAGGACCAGGAGGCCCATAACATCCACATGATTCCGGATGGCAACGGGGAATTCACGGCCGGCATGGGCATGCTCGTGGACAAGCGGGAGCTGGGGTTCGGTCAACGCTCCTGGCGTTATTCCATGCTGGTCCGCGATGGCATTGTGGTCAAGCAGTTCATCGAACCCCAGGTGCCTGGCGACCCCTTCGAGGTTTCCGATGCCGATACGATGTTGTCCTACCTCAATCCGTCCGCCCGCAAGCCGGACCAGGTGGCCCTCCTGACCCGGGAAGGCTGTCCGCACTGCGCACGTGCCAAGGCATTGCTCCAGGATGCCGGATACCGGTATGCCGAAATTGCCTTGCCCCCCACGCAGCGCAGCCAGGTGGTGGGGGCCATCACCGGCCGTGCGACAGTGCCCCAGGTGTTCATCAATGGAGAACACGTGGGCGGATCCGAGGCCCTGGAAGCCTGGCTTGCCCTGCGCAATGCCCAGGCCGCCTGAGCATCCCGCCATGATCGATCGGACCGTGGAAAACGTGGTGGTGGGCGCGGGCACGGCAGGGCTGGCCGCCTACCGCGCTCTGCGAGACGCCGGGCGGGAGGTTCTGCTCGTGGAAGCAGGCCCCTTTGGCACGACTTGTGCCCGGGTCGGCTGCATGCCGAGCAAGCTCCTGATTGCGGCGGCAGAGGCTGCCCATGGCACCGCACGCTGGGACACATTCGGATTGCGCCTGGAGGGCAAGTTGACAGTGGATGGCAGGGCTGTCATGCAGCGCCTTCAGTTCGAACGGGATCGTTTTGTGGGTTTTGTGCTGGACGGTGTGGCGGCCATCCCGGAACAGGAGAAACTCGTGGGCCACGCCCGGTTCGTGGCGCCGCGCGTTCTGGAGGTGGGGGAATCCACGCGGGTCCATTTCGAACGCGTGGTAATTGCCACCGGGTCGGCGCCAGCGGTACCGGAATCCTTGCGGGCCTTGGGCGACCGGGTCATCGTCAACGATGACGTGTTTGCCTGGCAGGACCTGCCCCGTTCCGTGGCCGTCGTCGGCCCTGGTGTGATCGGACTCGAACTGGGGCAAGCGCTCCATCGCCTGGGCGTCCGCGTGCACGTGCTGGGTCGGGGCCATGGCATAGGGCCGTTGACCGATCCTGTCCTGAAGGAAACGGCAGCAGCCTGCTTGCGGCAGGAATTTCCCCTGGAAACCGACGTACGCCAACTGCAGGCAAAACGCCTGGGCAATGGCGTGCAATTGCAATGGGAAAACGCTGCCGGCCACCGGCAGCAGCTGGAAGTGGATGAAGTGATAGCCGCCACCGGGCGCGTTCCCAACGTGGCAGGGCTTGGGCTGGACCGGCTGGGCATCGCGCTGCAACCGGACGGTGTCCCCGTTTTTGATCCGTTCACCTTGCAGTGTGGCCAACATCCCGTTTTTGTGGCGGGTGACGTCAACAACGACCGCCCCTTGCTGCACGAAGCTGCCGACGAGGGCCGGATCGCCGGCGAAAATGCTGCCCATTACCCTGAGGTGCGCAAAGGGGTGCGACGGGCCCCGCTGGCGATCGTGTTTACCGAACCCCAGATTGCCCTGGTGGGGCAACGCTGGGCCGACCTCGATCCGGCACAGGTGGTGGTGGGCAAGGTCTCCTTCGAAAACCAGGGGCGCAGTCGTGTCATGTTGCGCAACCAGGGGGCTTTGCATCTCTATGCCGACCGTGAGGGTGGCACGCTGCGCGGGGCTGAACTGGTGGGCCCCGAGGCCGAGCATCTGGCGCATTTACTGGCCTGGGCCTTGCAGCTGGATTTGACCGTTCCCCGGATGTTGCAGCTGCCGTTCTACCACCCGGTGGTGGAGGAAGGCCTGCGCACCGCCCTGCGCGATGCGGCATCCCAACTTGGCAGGGGACTGCAGCAGGCCGCGTGAACGTGTAGAATTCCCGCATGTTCCATTTATCCACAAGAGGTTGGGTGGCGCGCCTGTTGTTGGCGTGCTTTCTCTTCCAGGCATTCCTGGCTTCCGGAGCGCTGGCCTTCAGTGCCCCGGATGGCGATGCCACGCATGTCCAGATCTGCTCGGCTTCGGGACTGAAGTGGGTAGCCCTTCCGCCTTCCTCGCTGCCACCGCCCTTCAAGGCAGAGCATCAGGAACACTGCGCCCTATGTGGTGTGGTGGCGGCCTTGCCCGAGGCAGTGCCTGCCGTCCCGCGCAGCATCACCCCGCAGCACCTGTCCTTCCGCAGTCAAGTCAACCCGCCATTTTTCTCCTTCCGGGGCTGGCAACCCCCCACGCGCGCCCCTCCGTCTTTCACCTGATTTTCCCTGCGGCGCCTGCATCATGGCAGGCCTGACAATGAACCAGTGAAGTGGAGGGGGCATGTACCCATCGAGGGTGCGTCGGCCGCAAACTGCGGCGACCATTTTTTTTCTTATGCTGCTGGGGGGCGGATTGCCCGCAACAGCCCTGGCCTGCGCCTGCGGATGCGGCATGTTTGACCTGGGCATGCCAGGCTTAGGGTTGCCCAACGGGACGTCTGGATTCGTCAACCTGCAGGACACCTGGCTCAACCAGAACCTGGCGAAGCAGGATACTTCAAAAATCCCGCTGTCCAGCAGCCCGGACCAGAAAATACAGACGAATTTCCTGAACCTGAATTTCCAGTACAGCTTCAATCACGATTGGGGCGTCATGGCCATGTTGCCCTATTGGCAACGCAGTTTTTACACCAATACGGCCTGGGGAACGCAAAGCCTTCCCGTCATCGACCATGCCCAGGTCAGCACCCTGGCGGATATCCGGCTCATGGGGATGTACACCGGATTCTCGCCGGACATGTCCACGGGGGTGATTTTCGGGCTCAAGCTGCCCACGGGGACTTACCAGGCCCCGGGGTTTGACCGTGACACCGAACCTGGAACGGGAACCACCGACCTGTTGCTGGGGGGCTACCAGGTCGGCCAGGAACGGGTCTGGGGGTGGTACCTGCAAGGCATGCTGCGCCGAGCTCTCGACACCCGTACCCAGTACCGCCCGGGCGACAGCCTGCAACTGGTCGCCGGAGCCCACTATGATGCCAACACCTTCGCAGAGGCACTGACCCCGTTGCTGCAATGGAATCTTACCTACCGTCGTGCCGACAGTGGTGCCAT
>JAKBAT010000136.1 GCA_021808815.1 Pseudomonadota bacterium | reverse complement strand
CGGCATGATGAATACGGGATCGGCCTTTGCGGCGATCGTGAGCCCGGTGGTGTCCGGCATGATCATCGACGCCACCGGCAACTGGGAACTCCCTTTTTTTGGCAGCATCCTCCTGATGGGGGTCGGGGTGATGCTGGCCCGCCGCATGGACCCGGAAACCCCCTTCCAGAACCCGCCGGGAGCCGACTCGTGAAAGCCTGCCGTCTTGCCAGGCGCAGCCAACGGCCGGTCTGAACCATGGGACGACTCCTGGCCAACCCTTACCTGATACTCACCCTGACGGCCTTGTTCTGGGCGAGCAACATGGTGGTCGGACGGGCCGTGAGCGGGGAGGTCCCACCCTTTGCCCTGGCGTTCGGGCGCTGGTCCATTGCCATCCTGCTGGTCCTTCCCTTGGCCCTTCCCCATGCCAAGTCGCAATGGGGCCTGCTCCGGCGGGAATGGCGCACTCTTCTGGCCTTGGGATTGCTGGGCGTCGGCGGTTACAACACCCTGGCCTATCTGGGCCTGCAGCAGACGACGGCCACCAATGCCGCCCTGCTGAACTCCTTCATTCCCATCGCGACGATCGCAATTTCCTGGGCTTTCCTGGGGAAACGCCTGCATCCGGTGGAAAGTGCCGGAGTCCTGGTTTCCCTGCTGGGGGTGATGACCATCGTGGGACGGGGAAGTGCCGGAACTCTCGCAAACCTGCGCCTCAACCCGGGAGATGTGTGGCTGCTCTTCGCCGTCCTGGACTGGGCGCTGTACACGATTGTGCTGGCCTGGAGGCCGGTCCGCGTGCATCCCATGCTGATGCTGGCGGCAATGATCCTCATCGGTCTGGCAGCCCTGCTTCCCGGAGTTTTGTGGGAACTGGCCCATGGGCGCCACATGCATTTTTCGGCAGGATCGGTCGCTGCAGTTGCCTATGTGGGCGTGTTTCCAGGTTTCGTGAGCTATGTGTTTTACAACCGCGGCGTCGCGGAAGTGGGGGCGAGCAAAGCGAGCCTGTTCATTCATCTCATGCCGGTGTTTGGCACCCTGCTGGCGGCGGTATTTCTTGCCGAAGTGCCGCGCTGGTACCACTACGTCGGCATTGCGCTGATTTTCTGCGGCATCGGAATGACCACGGCCTGGCGGAAGGCCGGCCTTGCTGAAAAGCGGTAAGGCGGAACGGGAGGGGTCGCCCGGACCCCTCCGGTGTGAAAGTTACTGACCGGTCCGGTCCTGCGTCCGGTCGCGGGTTTGATCCCGCGTCTGGTCCCTGGACTGGTCACGGGTCTGGTCGCGGTTCTGGTCGCGGCTCTGGCTGCGCGTCTGGCTGCCGCCGCCTTGGCCACCGGCCTGTTCGCGGGTTTGCGTCTGCGTCTGTTCACGGGTCTGGGTTTGGGACTGCGCGCCGCCCTGGCCACCTCCGGGCCCTCCAAATCCACCGCCGCCAAATCCGCCGCCACCCCCGCCGCCGCCACCCCCACCGCCGCCTCCTCCGCCGCCACCGCCACCGGCAGCCAGCGCGGCACCGACAAGCAGCGTTCCGAACAATGTTGCTAGCATCCTGGATGTATTCTTCGTGTTCATGTGCGTGTACTCCTTGTTGATCGACATCGGGTTAGTGATAAAGCCTTTTCAGTTCCCCAGCTTCAGGCTGACCATGCCGTAAGCGTCCGCCGTCGTGGTGAGGTTGAACTTGCTGGGAAAATAGGTCGCATACACGCCAGCCCAGCTTTCGCTCGCAGCATTCAGGGACGACACGGTGATCGCAAGCCAGCCCGTGCGGAGCGATTCGCGTTCTATGCCCAGCGACGTGATGGCGGAGGCGGCCGGTGCGGCCGGATCCACGGTCGCCATGTCGTCACCCTCTGCCAGCAGTTTGAAGACGGGGCCCATGCCGGCTTTCCCAGGCTGCAGGGCGCTGCCGTAGATTCCCGACCCGGGAGGGCTTCCGGTCGTTCCGGGCACGGCATTAAGAGACCCTTTGAACAGGACACCCCGGTTGCTGTCGACGGCAGCGAAAGCCGAAGAGCGCCAGCGGGGAGGCTCGCCATCGATCGTTTTCGGGTTGCCGGAAAAGGTCCAGAAGATGAAATTCTGGAACTGGCTTGTCGGGCCGGCCTGGGCTGCCATCCAGAGTTTGTGCTGCAGGGTGTCGTACATAAAGATGCCCTGGTCCACGGGTTCGGTGACCTGGGTGAGGCCCGAGCCATTGAGGCTTTGCGACATGCAGGCGGCGATCATGTCCTTGTTGCCGTCCGCGGGGCAGGCGAGGGTGCGCGTGCGCACCCCGTTGGTTCCCCAGGCCCCCCAGAACGAGACGAAGCGGCCGTCGAAGGAAAGCCCTTCGCCGAACTGGGTGAAGACGGAGCCGTCCTTGAGCGGGACGCCGGCGTTGTCAGGTACCGGATCGCCGATCTTGGCGAGTGCGGTCAGGGCAGGCTTGCTGGAAATGGGCGCGATGAAAATGCCGCCTGCAGTCGGGGTGGTTTCGTTGTCCAGTCCGGTGAAAACCACCTGGTTTCCGGCCGAGCTGGGAGGCGCCGTCGAGCCGAAGGGCGTGGACGTTCCGGGGATCGTCATGTTGGTGTCGGCAATGACCGTCACGGGTGATTTCGAAGTGCTCACATCCCGGTAATAGACGCCTGTTTTCCCGACGGTGAGGGCGCCGGTGGAGTCGGCATCCGTGTAGTTGCCTTTGAACAGCACATACCGGGCTCCGGTGACGGAGGGGGATCCGGGGAACTGGTCGAAACGGATCGGCGTGGTGCTGGTGGCGTTGGGGACCTGCATGTAGTCGTAGTCAGGCACGATGCCGAACAGGCCGATCGCCGTCGTCAGGCCGCCGGTCAGGGCCACGTAAACGCCGCTTGTTCCGAGTTTCGTGCCGTCCGCCAGGGTCAGCAGCGGCTGCGACATGCCGCGCGTGGCCAGCACGCCGGACGTCATGTCGATGCGGGGGATCGCCGGAAACTCCGTAAACATGGCGCCGGTCGAGTTGGGCTCGGGGACCACCATATTGGAATCGGCGACCGTGAAGAGGGTGAATTTCGACAGGCAGGGTTGCGCGGCGTAGACCCCGCTTTGCACTGCCGAGGAGCCGCTGGAACTGCCCGAACTGCCGGAGCTGCCCGAACTGCCGGAGCTGCCCGAAGTGCCGGAGCTGCCCGAAGTGCCGGAGCTGCCCGAAGTGCCCGAAGTGGCCGAAGTGGCCGAAGTGGCCGAAGTGCCGGAATCGCCCGAACTACCGCTGGATCCTGTGGTCGTGTCACGGGCGCGGCCGCGGAAAACCACCATGCCGCTGTTGTTGACGGACGGCTGGTTGTAGCTGAAAAACAGGACGTCTGCCGAGTCCGGCAGGGCGACCGTGTTGTTGGCGACCACTTTCCAGGTGCCGATGGAATCGCTGCCGGGCTGGCAGCCGAGCAGGTTGTTGGCGGAGCTGTAGGGGTTGAGTGCGGTGACTGCGATGCCACCCCCTCCCCCCCCCCCCGCAACCGCCGAGGACTGCAGAAACGACGATCAATGCGCCAAATTTTGTTCGAAGCGTCCACATGATGAGTCACCTTTCAGAAGGCGGTACCGGGGCGTGGAAATTTGCTAATGA
>JAKBAT010000135.1 GCA_021808815.1 Pseudomonadota bacterium | reverse complement strand
CCTGAGCCCGAAAAAACCCTGGGCTATGCCTGGGACCACCTGCGAAGTGCGATCAAGCGCAGGCTTCCCTGATCAACGGGGTGAGGATGAACGTTTCGTTTTGGCGGCCGGTTTCTTGCCGGTTGCTTTCTTCTTGCTTGGGGTTGCAGGTTTTTCGGCGGGTTTTTTTGCCGTGCTTTTCTTGGTGGTCCTTTTTTTGGCAGCAGGTGTCCGGGTGGTCTTGGATGCCTTGAGAGCCAGCAACTCCAGTGCCTCTTCGAGCGTGATGGAATCCACGTCACGATCCCCGGGCAAGGTGGCATTGACCTTGCCATGCTTGACATAGGGGCCATATTGTCCGCTGTAGACGGCAACGATTTGCTGGTCGTCCGGATGGGGCCCCAGTGCACGTAATGCCCCTCTGCCGGAACTCTTGGGTTCTGCCAATATCTGCAGTGCGCGCTCCAGAGTGATATCGAAAACGTTGTCGGTTTTCGGAATGGAGCGGAACCCCCCGTCATGCTGGATATAGGGGCCGAAACGACCGATGTTGACGGTGACTTTTTTTCCGCTATCGGGGTAGGTGCCAAGCTCTCTCGGAAGTGAGAGCAGGCGAAAGGCAATGTCCGGAGTGACTTGGGCCGGCAGGAGGTTTTTGGGGAGGGATACGCGTTTGGGTTTTTTCCCTTCCGGAGCGGCATCACCCAGTTGCAGGTAGGGGCCGTAGGGTCCGTTCAACAGCAACATGGCCTGCCCGCCCTCGGGAGCATGGCCTACTACCACCGGCTCGATCGCGCCGTTGCCGTTGTCGAGGTTACGGGTGAAATCACAATCCGGAAACCCGCTGCATCCTACGAATTTTCCACGGCGCCCGAGCCGAACGGTCAGCGGTTTTCCGCATTTAGGACACGACTCATCCAGCACTTCCTGGGTAATTTCAGCACGCGAGACAGCAGACTTTTCTTCCAACTGTTGTGAGAAATCTTTCCAGAATTGCTCCAGGACGGGGACCCATTCCAGCTTCCCCTCCGAAATCAGGTCCAGCTGGTCTTCCAGGCGTGCCGTGAAATCATAGTCCACGTACTGTGTGAAATGTTCGGTCAAGAACTTGTTGACGACAGACCCCACATCGGTGGGTTTGAAACGCTTCTTGTCGAGTACGACATATTCGCGATTGATCAGGGTGCTGATGATGCTGGCATAGGTGGAAGGACGCCCGATGCCAAACTCCTCAAGGGCCTTCACCAGGCTTGCCTCGGAATAACGGGGAGGGGGCTGTGTAAAGTGCTGTTCCCCCCACAGGCGATCGATAGGGAGAGATTCTCCTGGGGCAAGCGGCGGAAGCCGGGTTTCGTCGTCGGACTCTGCCCCCTTCGCCGATTCCTGGAGATCATCCTCATCTTCGCGGTACAGTGCGATGAATCCGGGGAATACCAGGGTTTGCCCATTGGCGCGGAACAGGGTTCCGTTGTTTCCCACGGCAATATCCACGGCAACCGTGTCGAATTGTGCCTGGGTCATCTGGGATGCCACAGTGCGCTTCCAGATGATTTCGTACAGCCTGAACTGGTCTGCAGTGAGATGCCCACGCAGATTGGCCGGTGTCCTGGCAATGGAGGTCGGCCGGATGGCTTCATGCGCTTCTTGCGCATTTTTGGACTTGTTGGCATAGGATACCGGCGCTTTGGGCAGATATTCCGCATCAAAATGCTGTTGTATATGTTTGCGGATGTCTTGCAGGGCCTCCTGGGACAAACTGACCGAGTCGGTTCTCATGTAGGAAATCAGGCCGACCGCACCGCCACCGATGTCGATCCCTTCATAGAGCTGCTGCGCAACTTTCATGGCGCGATCAGTGGTGAAACCGAGCTTTCTCACGGCTTCCTGTTGCAGGGTGGAGGTCGTGAACGGGGCTGCCGGGTGGCGCTGCTTGCGCTTCTTTTCCACGTTCAGGACACGGGCAGGCTGGCCTTCCAGTGTGGCCAGCATGTGGGCTTGCCGGGCTTCGGTGGAAACACTGAGCTGCTGCAGTTTCGTGCCTTCAAACTGGACCAGGCGTGCCGAGAAGGTTTGTCCCTCCTTGTGGCTGTCCAGATGCAGGGTCCAGTACTCTTCGCTTTTGAAGGCAGCGATCTGGTTTTCCCGTTCCACGATCAGGCGCAGTGCCGGGCTTTGGACGCGTCCAGCCGAAAGGCCGCGGCGAATCTTTTTCCACAGCAGGGGGGATAGATTGAAACCCACCAGATAATCCAGGGCTCGACGCGCCTGCTGGGCATTGACCAGTGGCATGGAAATGGTGCGCGGATGGGCAACCGCTTCCTGCACGGCCTGTTGCGTGATTTCGTAGAAGGCGACTCTTTGCAATGATTTGTTTTTAAGTAATTTCTTGGCGGCAAGAATTTCTTGTAAATGCCAGGCGATGGCTTCGCCTTCCCGATCAGGGTCGGTGGCCAGATAGATGTGATCGGCCTGCTTCACAGCCTTGGCAATGGCATCCACATGTTTCTCGTTGCGTTCCACCAGTTGGTATTTCATGGCGAAATGGTCTTCGGGGTCGACGGCGCCTGATTTGGGTACGAGATCGCGCACGTGACCGTAGGACGCCAGGATTTCAAATCCGGAGCCCAGGTATTTTTTGAGCGTCTTGGCCTTGGAAGGCGATTCGACGATAAGCAGGCTTTTCGACACGGGAGAAACTATTGCAGCAACCAATCCTGGTAATGAATGAGCTCTTCCACCAGTAATGCATCCATGGGATGGCCCTGACGCCACAGGACCATGAGAACGATCAGCTTGAGACGATCCAGATCCACCTCCAGCTCATCCAGTGTTGTGATGCCCGAGAGGATCAGTTCCCTTTGGAGGGGGGTGAGAATCTGGTTGTTTTCAAGGAAAACAAGGAAACCCCAGCCCGCAGTCCCGATGCGTTCATATTCAATCGGGTCGAGGCAACGTTGGGATATGACCGGGAATTCTGCCGTGTCAGGGGGAAAGGCGGGCGGGTTGATATTTTCCAGCCAGGCCAGTGTTTCCTCCACTTCTGATTCCTTGAATCCCGCTGCAAAAAGCCGGCTCTGCAGTACGGAATGGGTGGGGTATATGCCGCTGGCAAAAAAATTTTCGTAAACGAAAATAAGAATGTCAACCATCGATACCGCCTCCTCGCAAGATCACATCCATCAACGCACAGCACAGTTACGCGTGTTTAAAATTCAGGCACTGGTAGCGCCCGCCGGGAAGAGGAGCCACATGCCCGCCGAGTTCCAGCGAGGTCAGCATGAGGGATACCTGCCCGGCAGTCAAGCCGGTTCGCTCGCAAAGTTCGTCAATGGTGAGGGCTGTACTGGTCAATTCATTCAGGAGCAAGCGGGATTCGGGAAAGGCCAGCGTCGATTCGGGAGGGGGGTCTGTCGCTCCGGTCAAGGCAGGAATGGAGAGCGGGAACTGCAGCTCCTCGAGGATATCCTGTGCGGTTTCCACGAGCTTGGCACCTTCCCGGATCAGGCGATGACACCCCTTCGAGAGGGGGGAATGTATGGAGCCGGGAATGGCAAAAACTTCTCTGCCTTGTTCAAGCGCGTATTGTGCAGTGATGATGGCACCGCTCGTCCGCACGGCCCAGTC
>JAKBAT010000023.1 GCA_021808815.1 Pseudomonadota bacterium | reverse complement strand
CGCTTCATTGCAGGCTCCTTGTGAAAATGTTTGTCAGAAATGTGACCAATTGTTAGGAACAGAGCGTAGAAGTCCCGGGCAGCAAACGAAATACGCAGTTTTGCGCAGCTCTCCGCCGTACGGCCCTGTACGGGCATAAGCAATGTTGCTTATTCAGGTTGCCAGGCGACGCCCCTATTCTGTGCACGTGGCAGGGGCGCGGGTCCCTGGTTTCTCAACTTCAATCAAGGAGTGATTTCATGGAACAGCGTCGCAATTTACTGAAGGCCACCGTGCTTTCGTTGGCGTTGGCAGCTGCAGGGTTCGCTGCCGTGCCGGCACAGGCCGATGACACGATCAAGGTGGGCATCCTGCATTCCCTGTCGGGCACCATGGCGATATCGGAAACCGCACTCAAGGAAACGGCCCTGATGACCATTGCCGACATCAATGCCCACGGCGGGGTTCTGGGCAAACAGCTGGAACCGGTCGTGGTGGATCCTGCTTCCAACTGGCCATTGTTTGCCGAAAAGGCACGCCAGCTGATTTCGCAGGACCAGGTGGCGGTCGTGTTTGGCTGCTGGACTTCGGTGTCGCGCAAATCGGTATTGCCCGTATTCAAGGAACTGGATGGATTGCTGTTCTACCCGGTGCAATACGAAGGCGAGGAACTGGAGCGCAATGTGTTCTATACCGGTGCCGCCCCCAACCAGCAGGCGATCCCGGCCGTGGAATACCTGATGAGCAAGGACGGCGGAAGTGCCAAGCGTTTTGTGCTGCTCGGCACCGACTACGTGTATCCGCGCACCACCAACAAGATTCTGCGCGCGTTCCTGAAAAGCAAGGGTGTGGCCGACGCGGACATCATGGAGGAGTACACGCCTTTTGGACATAGCGACTATCAGACCATCATTGCCAAGATCAAGAAGTTTGCGAGTGAAGGCAAGAAGACGGCCGTCATTTCCACCATCAATGGCGATTCCAACGTGCCGTTCTACAAGGAATTGGGCAATGCCGGCCTGAAGGCCACGGAAGTGCCGGTCGTGGCCTTTTCCGTGGGCGAGGAGGAATTGCGTGGCGTGGATACCAAACCGCTGGTGGGCGAACTCGCGGCCTGGAACTATTTCGAATCCCTGAAGAACCCCCAAAACCAGAAGTTCATTGCCATGTATCGCGACTGGGCCAAGGCGCACAACCTGCCCAAAGCAGATTCAGTGGTGACCAATGACCCGATGGAAGCCACCTACATCGGCATCCATCTCTGGAAACAGGCGGTGGAAAAGGCTGGCACGACCAATGTGGACAAAGTGATTGCCGCCATGGGGGGGCAGAGCTTCCAGGCCCCGGACGGGTTCCTGATCAAGATGGACGAGAAAAACCATCATTTGTGGAAACCCGTGTTCATCGGGGAAGTGAAAGCCGATGGCCAGTTCAACGTGGTCTGGAAAACCAAGGGCCCGGTGCGCGCACAACCTTGGAGTCCCTTCATTGCAGGCAACGACAAGAAGAAAGACGTGCCGGATGCGCAGTGACCGGATTGACATGATTTTCAACCCTCCGCAGGGCCTTGAAGCGCATCCGGTCTGCGGACCGGATGCCTCTTTTTCATGATGAACAAATTCTGGATGATGATCCTGATGATCGGGGTTTGCCTCACAGCCCGCGCCGGGCTGGATGCCAGCCTCGTGCATGCACTGGCCGCCGGGGATTCGGACGAGAAGATCCAGGCGATCCAGGGGCTTTCCGCCAATCCTTCGCCATTGACGTTGAGCGTGCTGAAGGCGCTTTCCGAAGATGCGCTGTTTGTGAACGGAGACCAGGTGTTCTTTCGCCAGTCGGGCCAACCCGTCGATGCCATCACCGGCGCACCGCTCGCGGCTGTTCCCGACAACCCCGACAACGTGGTCATCAACAACCGTGTCCGCACCGAACTGGACAACCTGCTGGCCGGGATGCGCCTGGTGGATCCCGATGTGACCGTGCGACGGGCCGCAGCCCAGGCGCTGCTGGATGCACCGTCCGTGGACATGCTCCCGATACTGACACGGGCCATTGCCCTGGAATCCGACGTGGCCATCCGCAGCCTGCTGTTGCAGGCGCAAGCCCGGCTGCAACTGGACAATCCGGATGCCCAGGTACGGCGGGCCGCGGTCACTGTCCTGGCAGACAGCATCAGCGCCAATACACGCAGCCAGTTGCAGTCCATGACCGATCCGGCCCACGAACCGGATGAGGCGGTGCGCCACGCCGCACTGGCTTCCCTCAAGAGCGTGAACAACCGGCTTGCGTTCACGGATGTGCTCGCCAAGCTGTTTTCGGGCATTTCCCTGGGCAGCATCCTGATGCTGACCGCCCTGGGGCTGGCCATCACCTACGGTGTGATGGGGGTCATCAACATGGCCCATGGCGAACTGCTCATGGTGGGGGCTTACGCCACCTATGCGACGCAGGGCTGGTTTCGCCTGCACTGGCCGCAGCACCAGCAAAGCTACCTGCTGGCGGCGTTGCCGGTGGCCTTTGCCAGCGCCGCCCTGATCGGCATGGTGCTGGAACGCACGGTCATCCGCTGGCTCTACGGGCGCCCGCTGGAAACCCTGCTCGCCACCTGGGGCCTGTCCCTGGGTCTGATCCAGTGTGCCCGGCTGTTGTTCGGCGCCCAGAATGTCGAGCTTGCCAATCCGGACTGGATGTCGGGTGCCGTGGCGTTGCCCTGGGGGCTTTCGCTGCCCTGGAACCGGATCGACATCATCGTGTTTTCCCTGTTGGTGCTGGCCCTGGTGTGGGTATTGATGAACCGCACGCGCCTGGGGTTATTCGTGCGGGCGGTCACCCAGAATCGTCCCATGGCGGGTTGCCTGGGGGTGCCCACGGGGCGCGTGGATACGTTTGCCTTTGGCCTGGGGGCCGGGATTGCCGGACTGGGAGGGGTGGCGTTGTCGCAGTTGACGAACGTGGGACCCGACATGGGGCAGGGCTATATCGTGGATTCGTTCATGGTAGTGGTGCTGGGAGGGGTGGGACAACTGGCGGGGGCCGTATGGGCGGCCCTGGGACTGGGCATCGTGTCCAAGCTTCTGGAGGGATGGACCGGCGCCGTCATCGCCAAGATCATCGTGCTGGTGTTCATCATCGTGTTCATCCAGCGCCGGCCCCAGGGATTGTTCGCCCTCAAGGGCCGTACCCTGGATAACTGACCATGCGCTCCGCCCTGTCGCTGTTCCTCGCTGCCCTGGCACTGCTGTCCCTGCTGCACCTGGCCGTTCCCGCCGGCAGTGCCTGGCATGTGTCCGATTTCACCATTGCCCTGCTGGGAAAAATCATGTGCTATGCCATCGTGGCCGTGGCCATGGACCTGATTTGGGGGTACGGGGGCATCCTGTCCCTGGGTCACGGGCTGTTTTTTGCCCTGGGCGGGTATGCCTTCGGCATGTACCTGATGCGCACCATCGGCCTCGAGGGCGTGTATCACAGCAACCTGCCGGATTTCATGGTATTCCTGGACTGGAAAGCCTATCCCTGGTACTGGACCGGGACGGAGCACCTGGGCTGGAGCCTCGTCCTGGTGGTGGCCGTGCCGGCACTGCTGGCTGCCGTGTTCGGTTATTTCGCATTTCGCTCGCGGATCAAGGGGGTGTATTTTTCCATCATCACCCAGGCCCTGACCTATGCCTTCATGCTGCTGTTCTTCCGCAACGAGACAGGGTTCGGCGGCAATAACGGATTTACCGATTTCAAACGCATTCTGGACTTCCCCATCACGTCGCCGGGCATGCGTGCCGGCCTGTTCGTGCTTTCCGGCCTGGCGTTGGCAGGAACGCTGCTGTTGTGCAGGGCCCTCGTGGCCTCCAGGTTTGGCCGGGTGTTGACGGCGATCCGCGATGCGGAATCCCGCGTCATGTTCCTGGGCTACCAGCCCCTGTGGTACAAGCTGGCGGCCTGGACGCTGTCGGCTGCCCTGTGCGGCATTGCAGGCGCCTTGTACGTGCCCCAGGTGGGCATCATCAACCCGGGGGAAATGTCGCCGGCCAATTCCATCGAAATTGCCATCTGGGTGGCCGTGGGTGGGCGGGCGACATTGTGGGGGCCAGTGCTGGGGGCCTTTGTGGTGAATCTGGCAAAAAGCTACTTTACCGTCGCCTTTCCGGACTACTGGCTGTTTTTCCTGGGGTTTTTGTTTGTCATGGTGACCCTGTTCCTGCCGGAAGGTATTCCCGGGGTCGTGGTCCGGATACGCCGCCGGCTGGGGGGAAGTTCCTGATGCGGTTTGGATTCGCAAAACCTGCCCCTTCCGGGCCGGTCAGCGGTGATGCCGGCTATGCCCGCCCCTTGGAGAGCGGGACCCTCGATGTGTCCCACGGCGTCATCCTGTATCTGGAGGACATCACGGTCAGCTTCGACGGTTTCAAGGCCCTCAATGGGTTGTCACTGTCCATCGACGACGGGGAACTGCGCTGCATCATCGGTCCCAACGGTGCCGGCAAAACCACCATGATGGATTGCATCACCGGCAAAACGCGTCCGGATCGCGGCACTGCCTTTTTCGGGCAATCCCTCGATCTGACCCGCATGCGCGAACCGGAAATCGCCGCGGCCGGCATCGGGCGCAAATTCCAGAAGCCGACGGTCTTCGAACGCCACAGCGTATTCGACAATTTCGAGCTGGCCCTCAAGCAGGACAAACGGGTGCGTGCCACGCTGCGGGCGCGGGTGGATGATGCGGCACGTGACCGCATCAGCACCATGTTGCAGCGGGTGGGTCTTGCCCCACAGGCGGATCGTCTGGCCGGGACACTGTCCCACGGCGAAAAACAGTGGCTGGAAATCGGCATGCTGCTGATGCAGGAACCCCGCCTCCTGCTGCTCGATGAACCGGTGGCCGGCATGACCGACGAGGAAACGGAACGTACGGCAGAACTCTTTCTGTCGTTGGCCGGACACCATTCCCTGGTGGTGGTGGAACATGACATGGCGTTTGTGGCCAGCATTGCCCGCACGGTGACCGTGCTGCACGAGGGACGGGTGCTGGCCGAAGGCGGCCTGGAAAGCGTGCAGAATGACCCGCAGGTCATCGAAGTGTATCTCGGGAGATGACGGTGCTCAGCGTTCAGGGCCTCAATCAGTATTACGGCGGGAGTCATATCTTGCGGGACCTGGATTTCGAGGTGCCCATGGGTCAGGTGACCTGCCTGCTGGGACGCAATGGCGTGGGGAAAACCACGCTGTTGAAAACGCTCATGGGGGTGGTGCCGGCAGCGTCCGGCAGCATCCGTTTCGGCGACCGGCAGTTGTCCGGAGCCCCGTCCTTTGCCCGCGCCGCGGCGGGGTTGGGTTACGTCCCCCAGGGGCGGGAAATCTTTCCCCGTCTGACGGTGGAGGAGAACCTGATGGTGGGACTCGTCACCCGGCCTCGCGGCACGGTGTTGCCGGAACGCATTTTCGAGCTGTTCCCGGTATTGGCCCAGATGCGCCACCGTCGTGGCGGAGACCTGTCCGGTGGCCAGCAGCAGCAACTTGCCATCGGCCGCGCCCTGGCCATGAATCCGCGGCTGCTCATCCTGGACGAGCCGACGGAAGGGATACAACCCTCCATCATCAAGGACATCGAACGGGTGATCCGTACCCTGGCAGCCAGTGGGGAAATGGCGATCTTGCTGGTGGAACAGTACTATGATTTCGCACAATCGCTGGCGGACCACTACCTGCTGATGGAACGGGGGGAAATCATCCGGCGCGGGCGGGGGGAAAGCATGGCCGGGGACGGAATCCGGCAACTGCTTGCGGTATGATCCTGTCATGCATCCCCGCGAGTTACAGCCCGTATCCACTTGGCCTGCGCATCTGGAACTGGACTACGTCCTGCGGCAGGGCCGTACCCTGCCCGTCCGGCGTTGCCATCAAGGGCCCTGGCTCGTGCAGAAGGCCCTGTATCCGGAAGGTCCTGGCGTTTGTCATCACATGCTGCTGCATCCGCCGGGAGGGATGGCCGGCGGGGATGCGTTGACGCTGGAGGTCCAGGTGGCGTCGGGGGCTGCCGTATTGCTGACCACGCCCGGCGCCGGAAAATGGTACCGCAGCCGGGGTGCCGTTGCCCGGCAGTCCTTGCGTTTCGATGTGGCTGCCGGTGCGATGCTGGAATGGCTGCCCCAGGAATCCATCGTGTTCGATGCGGCGCTTGCGCGTGTCGAACAGCACGTCAGGCTGGAGGCCGGCGCCACGTTCGTGGGGTGGGACGTGATGTGCCTCGGACGCACTGCGGCGGGCGAGACCTTCCGTCAGGGCCATTATCACAGTTGCACCCGCATCGAACGGGATGGACAGTTGCTGTGGCTCGAACGCGGTGTGCTGGAGGGGGGGTCCTCGCTGCTGCAGTCGCCTGCGGGCTGGAATGGCGCTCCCGTCAGCGCCACCCTGGTGGCCACCGGGCCCGGGTTGGACGGCGATGTGCTGGCGGCCTGCCGGGCCTTGCGCCCGGGCAACGGGACCGCGGCCATGACCGTGCTGCCCGGGTTGTGGCTGATCCGTTATCTGGGCGCCGATGCGGCCGTGGCACGCGCCTACCTGACGTCCCAGTGGCAACTGTTGCGTCCGGCGCTGTCCGGCCGCAACAGCTGCCTGCCCCGCATCTGGGCGACCTGATCCACCATCGGAGAGAACGATTCATGGACCTGACCCCGCGCGAGAAAGACAAGCTGTTGGTTTTCACGGCAGCCCTGCTGGCCGAGCGACGGCGTGCCCGCGGCCTGAAGCTCAATTACCCGGAAGCGGTGGCTTTCCTCACGGCCGCCCTGATGGAAGGCGCACGCGATGGACGCAGCGTGGCCGACCTGATGGGCTGGGGCGCCACAGTGCTGACCCGGGACGACGTGATGGAAGGGGTTCCCGAAATGATTCCGGAAATACAGGTGGAAGCCACTTTTCCTGACGGCACCAAGCTGGTGACCGTGCATCATCCCATCCAGTAAGGAGGCCTGTGCCATGATTCCCGGCGAAATGGAGATTTGCCCCGGCGACATCGAACTCAATGCGGGGCGTCCGGTGTTGCGGGTGGAAGTGGCCAACAGCGGCGATCGACCCATCCAGGTGGGCTCGCATTATCATTTTTTTGAAGTGAACGAGGCCTTGCGGTTTGACCGCGAGCCCTGTCGCGGGTACCGGCTCGACATCCCGGCTGGCACTGCCGTGCGTTTCGAACCGGGGCAAAAGCGTACCGTCACGCTGGTGGCGCTGGCCGGTGCGCGTGTGGTGTACGGTTTTGCCGGGCGCATCATGGGAGAATTGCCATGAGTGCACGCATGACGCGCCAGGCCTATGCCGAGATGTTCGGGCCTACCCGGGGGGATCGTATCCGGCTTGCGGATACGGATTTGTGGATCGAAGTCGAGCACGACTGGGCCTGTTACGGAGAAGAGGTCAAGTTCGGCGGCGGCAAGGTGATCCGCGACGGCATGGGGCAGGGGCAACGACTGGCGGCCGAGGTGGCCGACACTGTGATTACCAATGCCGTCATCCTTGACCACTGGGGCGTGGTCAAGGGCGACATCGGCATCAAGAACGGGCGTATCGCGGCCATCGGGAAAGCGGGGAATCCCGATATCCAGCCGGAGGTCACCATTGCCATTGGCGCGGGCACGGAAATCATCGCCGGCGAGGGCATGATCGTCACGGCCGGCGGCATCGACAGCCACATCCACTTCATCTGCCCGCAACAGATCGAGGAAGCGCTCATGTCCGGCGTGACCACGATGCTGGGGGGTGGTACTGGTCCCGCCACTGGCACGTTTGCCACCACCTGCACCCCGGGGCCCTGGCATATTGCCCGCATGCTGCAGGCGGCGGATGCCTACCCCATGAACCTCGGGTTCCTGGGGAAAGGGAATGCGAGCCTGCCAGGCCCCCTGGCAGAACAGGTCCGGGCCGGGGCCATCGGGCTCAAGCTGCATGAGGACTGGGGCACGACGCCCGCCGCCATCGACAATTGCCTGTCCGTGGCGGACGCCATGGATGTGCAGGTGGCCATCCATACGGATACCCTCAACGAGTCGGGTTTCCTCGAAGCGACCCTGGCCGCCTTCAAGGGGCGTACCATCCATTCCTTCCATACGGAAGGGGCGGGCGGCGGACACGCGCCGGACATCATTCGCGTTGCGGGGGTTGCCCACGTCTTGCCTTCCTCCACCAATCCGACCCGTCCCTTCACCCGCAACACCCTGGACGAGCACCTGGACATGCTGATGGTCTGCCATCACCTGGATGCGGCGATTGCCGAGGACGTGGCCTTTGCCGAATCGCGCATCCGGCGCGAAACCATCGCAGCAGAAGACATCCTGCATGACATGGGGGCCATTGCCATGATGTCTTCCGATTCCCAGGCCATGGGCCGCGTGGGAGAAGTGATCCTGCGCACCTGGCAGACGGCGCATAAAATGAAACAGCAGCGCGGTGCCCTTGCGGGGGATGGTCCGCGCAATGACAATCAACGCGTCAAGCGCTATCTGGCCAAATACACCATCAACCCGGCGATCACCCATGGGGTGGCGCATGTGGTGGGGTCGGTGGAGGCAGGCAAACTGGCCGACCTGGTGTTATGGCGCCCCGCATTCTTTGGCGTCAAGCCCTCCCTGATCCTCAAGGGGGGCATGATTGCGGCGGCGGCCATGGGGGACCCCAATGCCTCCATCCCGACGCCGCAACCGGTGCATTTCCGTCCCATGTTCGGGGCCCATGGCGGGGCGCGCCACCATACCGCCCTGACGTTCGTCTCGCAGGCCGGTCTGGACAATCCGGCCGTGCAGGCACTGGGTCTCGCCAAATCGCTGGAAGCCGTGCGCGGGACCCGCGCCCTGGGGAAGCGGCACATGATCCACAACGATGCCCTGCCGCATCTCGAAGTGGATCCGGAAACGTACGAAGTACGGGCGGATGGCGCGTTGCTGACCTGCGAGCCGAGCGACGTGCTGCCCATGGCCCAGCGCTATTTTCTGTTTTGAGGGGCCACGGTGCTGCTGATTGAAAGGATATACCACGGTCCGGCGCCGGCCACGGCCCGGCTGGTACTCACCTTCGAGATGCGCTGCAAAAGCCGGTTGCGCACCCGCCTGGACGATGGGGAAGAGGTGGGCCTGTTCCTGGAGCGCGGCACGATCCTGCGCGGGGGCGACTGCCTGGAAGGCAATGATGGTCGCGTCGTGGTCGTGGTGGCCGCTTCCGAGAAGCTGATGGAGGCACGCAGCCGCGATGCGCGCCATCTGGCGCGCCTGGCCTACCACCTGGGCAACCGGCATGTGGCCGTGGAAGTGGGGGAAGGGTGGCTGCGCCTGGAAGCCGATGCGGTGCTGCAACAGATGCTGGCGCGGCTCGACGCGCAGGTGTGTTTCCTCGAGGCCCCCTTTGAGCCCGAGGCAGGCGCTTATGCGCCCGGTCACCAGCATGGGGACGAATCGGCGACGGTGGCCCGCATCCACCATTTTCCACGATGAATTCCCGTCACGTGCTGGCGCTGCTCCATCTGGCGAGTCCCGCATTGCCCGTGGGCGCCTTCAGTTACTCCCAGGGGCTGGAATGGGAGGTCTCCTGCGGACGCATCCACGATGAGGAGGGTGTCCGGGAATGGCTGGAACAGCTCCTGCAACATGCCCTGGCATGCTGGGAAGCGCCGCTGGTCATGCGCCTGGTGGGGGCGTGGGGCGAATTGCCCGATCCGCCGGGCCAGAACGAAAACCTGGAAGCCAACATCCTGCGCTGGAATGCGGAGTTCCTGGCAGGGCGCGAAACCGCAGAACTGCGCGCGGAAACCGTCCAGATGGGATATTCCTGTTGCCGGGTGCTGCCCGAGTTGTTTGGCACCCATCCCAAGCTGGCCGCGGGGACGGCGGTGCTGTCCCTGGTGCGGGAACCTGCCTACCCCATCGTCTGGTCACTGGCGGCTGCACTGGCCGGGGTCCTGCCCCTGGAGGCCGGGGTTGCCTACCTGTGGAGCTGGCTGGAAAACCAGGTGATGGCCGCGGTCAAGCTGGTGCCCCTGGGGCAATCGGCGGGACAGCGCCTGCTGGCCGCACTGGCCCACCGGATTCCGGCCCTGGCCGATGCGGCGCTGACGCGCCCGGAATCCGACTGGAGCAATCTGGTTCCCGGCCTTGCGCTGGCCAGCAGTCTGCATGAAACCCAGTACTCCCGACTATTCCGATCCTGAGCGTGAGGGCATTGTCCATGACATCATCCAGACCTGCTTTGCGGGTGGGCATCGGCGGACCGGTAGGTTCCGGCAAGACCGCGCTCACCCTGGCCCTGTGCCAGGCCCTGCGCGACTCGCTTGAACTGGGGGTCGTCACCAACGACATTTTCACGGCAGAGGATGCCCAGTTCCTGGTGCGTCACGAGGCCCTGGCGCCGGAACGCATCATCGGCGTGGAGACGGGGGGCTGTCCGCATACGGCCATACGCGAAGATGCCTCCATCAACCTGGAGGCAGTGGCACGCCTCAATGCCGCATTTCCCCAACTGGAGCTGATCCTGATTGAAAGCGGGGGAGACAACCTGGCCGCCACCTTCAGTCCCGAATTGTCCGACCTTACGCTGTATGTGATCGATGTGGCGGCCGGGGACAAGATTCCGAGGAAAGGGGGGCCTGGCATCGTCAAATCGGATCTGCTGGTGATCAACAAGATCGATCTGGCGCCCCTGGTGGGGGCCTCCCTCGAGGTCATGGCCCGGGATGCGGCCACCATGCGTGGTTCCCGCCCCTTTGTGTTCACCAACCTCAAGACCGGGCAGGGATTGGAGGACGTGATTGCCTTCGTGCGCAGGGAAGGAATGTTCTAGCCGGGTTTCAACGGGACAACGGTTCCTGGTCCAGGATCCCCAGTCGCGTCACCCCGAGGCGTTGCGCCTCCGATAGCACCATGGCCACGGGCGCATAGCTGGCGGCCGGATCCGGTTGCAGGTGGATTTCCGAGCGGTTGCCTTCCGCCGCTACCGCCTTCAGCTGCTGTTCCAGCTCGGACCGGCTTGCCAGGAGCGTGCCGTTCCAGGCCACCCGATCCTGTGCGTCGATGGTGAGCCGGATCACCGGGGGGGGGACCGGGGGAGGGGATGCCGGTTGCGGCAAGTCGAGGTGCACGGAATGGGTCTGGATGGGGATGGTCACGATCAGCATGATCAGCAACACCAGCATCACGTCGATGAGGGGCGTGGTATTGATGTCCAGCATCAGGTCATGGGTTTCCGGGGGGGGCAAACGGGAGATGGACATGGGGGCCTCAGGGTGCGGCAGGGGGTTCGGTGATGAATCCGACGCGGTGGATGCCGACCTGCTGGCAGACCGCCAGGATGCGCCCGATTGCGTCAAAGCGTGCCCGCTGGTCCCCCCTGATCTGGACCACGGGGGGGACGGGGTCGTGCGCCCGTTGCTCAAGCCGCTGTTTCAGGCGGTCCAAATTGAGGGGGGCCTGGTCCCAGTACAGGACTCCCTGCTGGTCCACCGACAAATGAATGGTCTGGGGGGGCGTCGGGTTGGGCTGGCTGGATTCCTTCGGCAATTGCACGGGAACGGTATGGGTCACCACGGGAATGGTGATCAGGAAAATGATGAGCAGCACCAGCATCACGTCCACCAGGGGCGTGGTATTGATGCTGGCCAGGAGAGGATCCCCCTCCTGGGGGTCGTGCTGGCGGATCATGCCGGCCATGTCAGTGCGCCGTCCGGGGCTGGGGCATGCCGCCCAGCAGGATGCCGTGCAGGTCGGCACCGAAGGCGCGCACCTGGTCCAGCGCGAGCCGGTTGCGACGCACCAGGACGTTGTAGCCCAATACCGCCGGAACTGCCACGGCCAGCCCGAGGGCGGTCATGATGAGGGCTTCCCCTACCGGGCCGGCCACCTTGTCGATGGAGGCCTGCCCGGCTATGCCGATGGCGGTCAGCGCATGGTAGATGCCCCAGACGGTTCCAAACAGGCCCACGAACGGTGCCGTGGAGCCCACCGTGGCCAGGAACGTGAGGCCCTCCTGCAAGCGGTTGTGCACATCGGCGGTGGCGCGTTCCAGTGACAGCGACACCCAGGTGTGGCGGTCGATCTGTTCCATGAGAGGCCCTTCATGGTGGGCCATGGCGCTCAGGCCGTTTTCGGCAATGCGGCGAAAGGCATTGTCGGGCGCCAGGCGCTCGACCCCTTCCTGCACGGAAGCGGCACTCCAGAATCGCCCGGAAGTTTCACGGGCATGACGCAGGAGCCGATGTTGTGCCAGCAGGCGCGTGAGGAGGATGTACCAGCTGCCCATGGACATGGCGAGCAGGATCATCAGGGTGGCACGGGCAATCCAGTCGCCGCTGTGCCACAGGGCTTCGAGTCCATAAGGGTTGGCAATTGATTCGACAGGCATGGTGCTGCTCCGGTTGTCCTAAGGGTTCAGTTTGAATATGAGTTCCTGGTCGACGAAAAATTCCGCATTACCTTTCTCGAAGCGGAAACGTCGCACGAAATCCAGCGCCAGGGCATCGAATATCCCCCTGGGATTCGATTCTCGCACCACTGCGTTGGTGACATCGCCTGCCGGAGAAACCGTCAGACGTAGCAGCACCTGGCCGGACAGTCCTTCGCGCCGCGCTTCGCGCGGGTAGCGTCGCTGCAGTTCTTCCAGGGGGGGGATGTAAATGGGGTTGATGCCCGTTCGCAGATGGGTAACGGGCCGGGGGGGCGCCACCGTTTCCGCTGTCGTCACGGCGGGTGGGGCGGGTGCGGCCGGCACGGTCAGGGCCTGCGGGGCGGGGGCCGGCGCCGGGGGGGCGGCGACCGGGGGTGGCGGCGCAGGTGTGGGGGCGGGTGCCGCCGTTGCGTGTACGGGATGGGGATGGGGCATTTCCGGCAGCAGGGAGACTTCGAACGCCGGGGGTGGCGGTGCTCCCGGATGCTGTTGCAGCCCATTCACCAGGATACGGAACAGGGCCAGATGCAGTGCCAATACCAGCAGGACTCCGCCCCAACGTTGACGGGCTTCGCCCGGATGTGCTCCCCTGTTCATCGCGCCATTATAGTATGCGGCCCGGTTCCTTGCGCCGGCACCGGCGCAGGGGGAAGACCTGTGCGCGAACAGCTTGCACAACCAGTTGATTCGTCGGTATAATGCCCGGCTTCCTAGATGACATTCAGAATTTTGGAGAATTCCATGGCTGCCACTGCTGCCGAGAAAGCGCGCATCATGAGCGAATACCAGCGCGCACCGCAAGATACCGGATCACCGGAAGTCCAGATTGCCTTGCTGACGGGGCGTATCAACCAGTTGACCGAACATTTCAAGCAACACGTGAAGGACCACCATTCCCGTCGTGGATTGCTCAAGATGGTAAGCCAGCGTCGTAGCCTGCTGGATTATCTCAAGCGCAAGAATGTTGATGGCTACCGACAGTTGATCGGGCGCCTGGGCATTCGCAAGTAGTCCGGAGCAGACATCTCCCACGATCCGCGCGGTGTGATCCCCATGATCGCACCGCGTTTTATTTTGTAATGCTTGCCTTCACATGAGGACTTTCGCGTGAATCCTGTTCGTAAAACATTTCAACTGGGGCGCCATCAGGTGACTCTGGAAACGGGCGAAATCGCCCGCCAGGCCGATGGTGCCGTGATGGTCACCATGGAAGATACCGTGGTGCTGGTAACCTGTGTGGCACAAAGATCGGCCAAGCCCGGCCAGGACTTTTTCCCGCTGACGGTAGATTACCAGGAGCGCTTTTATGCGGGTGGCCGCATCCCCGGAGGCTTCTTCAAACGGGAAGGGCGCCCCTCCGAAAAGGAAACCCTGACCTCGCGCCTGATCGACCGCCCCCTGCGCCCGCTCTTTCCCGAAGGCTTCTACAACGAAGTGCAGATCATTGCCACCGTGATGTCCAGCAACAACGAAATCGATTCGGACATTCCTGCCATGATCGGTGCCTCGGCAGCGGTTGCCCTTGCAGGCATTCCGTTCAACGGGCCGATCGGCGCGGCACGGGTCGGCTATGCGGAGGGGCAGTACATTCTCAACCCCACGGCCACCGAACTCACTACCTCGCAGATGAATCTGGTGGTGGCCGGCACCAGCGCAGCGGTGCTGATGGTGGAATCGGAAGCCACGGAACTGCCCGAGGACGTGATGCTGGGCGCCGTGGTGTTCGGGCACCAACAGATGCAAGCGATCATTGATGCCATCAATGCGCTGGCGGACGAAGCGGGCAAGGAACCCTGGGACTGGGCGCCGCCCGCCAAGGAAGAGGCGCTCGTGGCACGCATCCGCGAACTGGCGTTGATGGACCTGCAGGAAGCCTACCGCATCCGTGCCAAGCAGTCCCGCACCGAGCGTATCGGACAGGTCCGCCAGAAAGTGCTGGAAGCCGTGCTCCCGGCCGATGCCGACGCGGATACCCAGAACCGCATCAGGAACCTCTTCAGTGATCTCGAAGCGCATATCGTGCGTTCCCAGATTCTGGATGGCGAGCCTCGCATCGATGGCCGCGACACGCGTACCGTGCGTCCCATCACCGTCCGGGTGGGGGTATTGCCCCGTACCCATGGCTCGGCCCTGTTTACCCGCGGAGAGACCCAGGCGCTGGTGGTGGCAACCCTGGGAACCGGGCGTGACGAACAGATCATCGACGCGTTGCAGGGTGAGCACAAGGAACGCTTCATGCTGCACTACAACTTCCCCCCCTATTCCACCGGGGAAACCGGTCGGGTGGGCAGCCCCAAACGCCGTGAAATCGGGCACGGGCGTCTGGCGAAGCGGGCGTTGGTGGCAACGCTGCCCACAGCGGAAGAATTTGCCTACACCCTGCGCGTGGTCTCCGAAATCACGGAATCCAACGGTTCAAGCTCCATGGCTTCAGTCTGTGGCGGTTCGCTGGCCCTGATGGACGCCGGGGTGCCGGTCAAGGCCCATACGGCGGGCGTCGCCATGGGGCTCATCAAGGAAGGGAACCGTTTTGCGGTGCTGACGGATATCCTCGGCGACGAAGATCACCTGGGAGACATGGATTTCAAGGTGGCCGGGACGGAGCGGGGCGTGACGGCCCTGCAAATGGACATCAAGATCACGGGTATCACGCGGGAGATCATGCAGGTGGCGCTCGCCCAGGCCAAGGAAGCCCGCATGCATATCCTGGGGATCATGAAGCAGGCGGTGCCCGATGTGCGCCAGGAACTGTCCACCTATGCACCGCGCATCATCACCATGAAGATCAATCCGGAGAAAATCCGCGACGTGATCGGCAAGGGAGGGGCCGTGATCCGGGCCTTGACGGAAGAAACCGGTACCACCATCGACATCCAGGACGATGGCACGGTGAACATTGCCTGCTTGAGTTCCGAGGCGGGCGCCCTGGCCCGGAAACGCATCGAGGAACTGACGGCCAACGTGGAAGTGGGCAAGGTTTACGACGGCACTGTGCTCAAACTGTTGGATTTTGGTGCCATCGTGAGCGTACTGCCGGGTCGCGACGGTTTGCTGCACATCTCCCAGATTGCCAACGAGCGGGTCAATGCCGTGGGGGACTACCTGAAGGAAGGCCAGCACGTCAAAGTGAAAGTGCTGGAAGCCGACGAGAAAGGTCGCCTGCGCCTGAGCATGAAAGCGCTGCTGGAGGTCCCGGCCCAGGAAAATACGCCTGCCGAATAGCGGTGAATTTGGTGCATTTCAGCCGCGTGCTGGTTGAAATGCACCACTTGTTTCGGGCTGCCCCGCCTGCACCATTGCCTTCCCACCTCCAAAAAAATGCCGGATTCTTTTGAAGAATCCGGCAACTACCCCAATTCGGAGGGTCGCTACACTACTTTTCCGCTCGATCCTCCCCCTTTCTACAGCATATATCGTGCCATTCAGTTTTCCGGGGCGTTCTCACCCCATTGGATCCGGTATTTTTCCATGCGATAACGCAAGGTCATGCGGGTGATGCCCAGTCGTCGCGCGGCCTCCGAAATATTGCCATGGCTTGCGCTCAATGCGTTCTGGATCAGGGATTTCTCCGCTTCGCCCAGGGTGACGCCGCTCCACTGGGGCGGGGGGATGGCGGGGGACGGGGGCATGGCATCGGGCAGGGCAAACACGTGGGCCGAGAGGGGGGCTTCTCCGGACAACAGCACGGCCCGTTCCGTCAGGTGTTTCAATTCGCGCACATTGCCGGGCCAGGTGTACTGCAGGAGTGCCGTCAACGCTTCCTCGCTGAAGCGGGGCGGCGGCAGGCGGTAACGCTGGGCCGTGAGGGTTGCGTAGTGGCGTGCCAGGAGCAGGATGTCGTCGCCGCGCTCCCGCAGGGGGGGCAGGGAGAGGGTGAGGACATTCAGGCGGTAATACAGGTCGGAGCGAAAGGCGCCCTGTTCCACCTGCTGGCGCAAATCGCGATTGCTGGCCACCATGAAGCGGGCGTGAATCGGGCGTTCCTGCACTGAACCCACACGCCTGAACCGACGCCGTTCGATGACGGTGAGCAACTTGGTTTGCAGATCGAGGGGAAGCTCGCCGATCTCATCCAGAAACAGCGTGCCGCGTTCGGCGGCTTCCAGAAGTCCGTTGCGGGTTTGCAGGGCACTGGTGTAGGCCCCCTTTTCATGCCCGAACAGTTCGGCTTCGATCAGGTCGCGGGGCAAGGCAGCACAGTCCACATGGACGAAGGGCTCATGGCAGTTGGCGCTTTCCTGGTGCAACAGGCGGGCCACCACGTCCTTGCCGGCACCGGTTTCCCCCTGGATCAGCACGGTGGGGCCGGGGGTGTCGGGACCGGTGAGCTTTCCCAGTTGGCGGATGTGTTGGCGCAACTGCTGCATGGCCGGGCTGTTGCCCAGGAGCGTGGCGCTTTCGCTCGTGTGGGCTTCGCGTTCGCGGGACCATGCGAGCTGTTGCTGCATGCCGGAATGATGCAGGGCAGATTCCACCACCATCACCAGTTCATCCAGGTCGACCGGTTTCATGAGGTAGTCGGCAGCCCCCAGCTTCATCGCGCGCACGGCATCTGCCACTTCCCCGAAAGCGGTCATCACGATCACGGCGGCGGGTCGTTCGGGACGCAGCTGGCGCAGGGTCTGCAGCTGATCCAGGCCATCGCCGTCCGGCAGGCGCAAGTCGAGCAGGATCAGATCGGGCAGTTCTTCCCGGGCCCGGGACAGGCCCAGTGCCAACGTGCCGGCACGGGTGCAGGCATAACCGGATTTTTCAAGCCGCTTGACCACTGCCTGGGCAAACAGGGCTTCATCTTCGATGAGCAGGATGCGCGCCGGGTTCATGACTTCGGTATCCACAGAATCGCTTCGGTTCCCCCCTGGGGGCGCAGATTGAACTGTATGCCGCCGTGGTGGATTTCGAATATTTTCAGGGCAAAGGGAATGCCCAGACCGGTGCCGCTGTGCTTGGTCGTGGGCCCCGGTGCCAGCGTGCCGGATTGGGGGAGCAGCGGCAGGCCCGGTCCTTCATCCTGCAGGAGGATGAGCGCGCGGTCGGCGTCCTGGCGCAGGGTAAGGGTGACGGTGCCGCCGAAAGGGGAGGCTTCGATGCTGTTGAGAAGCAGGCCATGCAATGCCTGCTCCACCAGTTCCGGATCGATCTGGGCCGACAGGTCGGTGGCTTCCTCCCGCAGTTCCAGGCGGACCTGGCGTTGCTCGGCGATGCGTGCGGTCATGCCCATGAGATCGCGCAACAGGGGCCCCAGCGCCGTTTCCAGGCATTGTGCCTGGAGGGGATGGAGGTAGGACAGCAGAGATTCGGTCCAGCGTTCCAGGCGGTCGCAGCTTTGCATGATGCCCTGCAACCCCTCCCGCAGCTCCACGGACAGGGCGGGGTCCTGCATCACCTGGGCCGTGGCCCGGATACTGGAAAGGGGATTGCGGATATTATGGGCCACGATCGGAACCAGGGAGCCCAGGGTGGCCTGGCGTTCGGCACTGACCAGAGCCTTGCGGCTCGCTGCCAGGTCATCGGCCATCTGGTTGATGGCGTCGGCCAGCGTGACGAGTTCCAGGGCCCCCTGGCGGGGTACGGGCAGCGCCAGTTCGCCACCTGCCAGCCGTCGTGTGGATTGCAGCACCAGGCCCAGGGGTTGCAGGAAATTCACGCGCAGGAATCGTTGCGTCAGCATCCACAGGCCGATGGCCAGCAGGATGGGGACAATCAGCAACAGGGGCGTGTAACGGGCCAGCGAAGCGAGTTTTTCCTGAAGGCGCGCCTGCTGTTGCACCAGCAGCCGGTCGATCTGTTCAAAGGCCGCTTCATAAGCCCGGATGCCACCGGACTCGAGGTCAACGTCCATCACCTGTTGCAGCAGGTGCTGATCGGAAGGCACCGGGCCGAAGGCCACCAGGTCGGTGTGCCGGTAAATTTCCTGGTAGGCGCGCCGGAGTTCCGTCACGGCAACGGATTCTTCCCCGGGGTGGGCTGTCAGGGCCAGATGATGCAGGCCCGCCTCGATTTCGAGGCCGAATTTGCGGTACTGGGACTGGGCCTGGGGGTCATCCAGGAAGACTGCGTCGAACAGTTCCTTCATCTGGCGGTAGAGTGTGCCCCGCATGGCGTCCACGTCGTGGAGCATGGCCTGGAGGCGCAGGGATTCCTCAGTGGTCGTTTGCCAGTAGTACAATCCACCCGCGCCCAGAAGGCTGGTGCACAGCACCAGCATCAGGTAGATCGCGGAATAACGTAACGTGATCTGTTGGAGGGAACGCGGCGGGTCCATGGGCAGGTTTAGTCTAACAGAAGCGGCTTGTGTTAGAATGCGCCGTTTGGGTGGGTCGTGTCGGCCCTCGATTATTCACTTTCGGTTCAATGCCATGGCAGAAGCAACTCTCAAGCAGTTTGCGCCGTATGTTCCCCGCAAAGGGGAAACCTACATGAACAAGAAGCAGCTGGATCATTTCCGACGGCTGCTGGAAGACTGGAAGTCCGAGTTGGGCGAAGACATCGACCGCACGGTGCATACCATGCAGGACGAAGCCACCGTGTTTGCCGATCCCAATGACCGTGCCAGCCAGGAATCCGACATGGCGCTGGAATTGCGCAACCGTGACCGGGAACGCAAGCTCATCAAGAAAATCGACGAAACCATCGCAAAAATCGATGCGGGCGAATACGGCTACTGCAACAGCTGCGGGGTGGAGATCGGCCTCAAGCGTTTGCAGGCCCGCCCCACGGCCAGCTTGTGCATCGATTGCAAGCAGCTCGAGGAAATGCGCGAACGCCAGGTCGCCAAATAATCCGTCGCGACCGCGGCACGCCAGGACCGCTTCTTCAGGAAGCGGTTTTTTTTGGCTGCAACAAAGGCCACTGCTGCTCCCAGTCTGCCAGGGGAGAAC
>JAKBAT010000134.1:1591-3620 GCA_021808815.1 Pseudomonadota bacterium | reverse complement strand
GTTCATCTGGATCTGGCGGGTCAGCCAGTTGCGGCTGGCGCTGCGCCCGTCGGCGCTGTTCACCAGGCCCAGCAGCTCGACCACCCGCCCCGCATCGTCCCGCACCGGCGCCAATTCCAGGAACAGCCCGATCACCCGGCCGTCCCGGCAACGGAAACGCGAGTTCAGGGAAAACGTTTCGCAGTGGCCTTCGATCAGCTGGTCAAAGGCCTCGAAATTGCGTTCGCAGTCTTCCGGAACCAGGATTTCCGAGCAGGGCAGCTGCCGCAGTTCCCCGTACTCGTAGCCCAGCTGCTCGCAGAAACGCGGATTCGCGTCATACAGCTGGTGGTCCGTCCCGAAAATGACCATGCCCACCGGCGATTTTTCGAAAGCGGTTTGGAAGCGGGAACGGGAACCGGTGAGTGAATCCAGAAAATCCAGAGGGGAAGGCGGGCTCATTTCGGGGGACGTGGGGGTGTCGTCCATATAATGAATCGTTCGGTTCCGGCGACGATTAAAGACTCGCTGAGTTTACCTGATTGTCCCTGCAAAGCAAGCGAAAGTCCGTCCGTATCCTGCGCGTTGTCAAGACCCTTCCGTGCTTCCGGCAGAGGAAACCCATTCGGCCAGTATCCGGTCCACTGCATCCGCGGAAACCGGGCGAACCAGGCGTCCTGTTTCCACACCGTCGCGCAGCAGCACAAACGTGGGCCAGAGCTTGACGCGAAACGCGCGCCCCAGGGGCCTTCCCCGTCCGTCTTCGACCCGCACCAGGGGTATTCCGGGCAACCGGCCCAGGGCATCGGCCATGATCGGCTGGGCCGTCTGGCAATGCGGACACCAGTCCACGCCGAACTCGAGCACTCGCAGCCCCTGCCAGGCGCGAACGTCCTCCGGTGAAGGCCCGGGATTTTCGTAGACGCTCACTGCTGCGGATGCTTGCGCAGGAAATCCGCCTTGGCCGCTTCGTTGCAGTTGTAGGTGTTTTTTCCCAGGCGCTGGCATTCGGCAAGGTCTGCCGTCAGCTCGTCGGGGTGGGACAGGTAGTAGCCCTGCGTCTTGGTCTGCTCGCAGGCGCTCAGCAAGAGTATGGCAAAGCACAAAATCACTTGTTTCATGGCGATCCTTCCTTCATGGATGTTCCAATGCACGTGACACTATATCACCGCACGTGATGCCGCCCGAGGGCCCGGGAAAACCCCGCGCCGATCAGGGGCAGGGCAAGGCCTGCCAGGACGAACAGGATCGTCGGGCCGAACCTGGCCAGGACCAGCGAGGCCAGGACAACTCCCAGGGACTGTCCGAGGAAAAAGGCCGATGCGAACAGGGAAACCGCCGTTCCCCGCACTTGCGGCGCCATTTGGGTGGCGTTGGTCTGCAACGTGTTGTGCAGCATGTAATAGCCCAGGCCCACCAGATAGGCCGCCGGCAACGCCCAGAACCAGGCGGACCCGGCGGCCAGCATCAGCCAGGCGACTCCGATCAGGCCCCCGCCCAGCTTCGCAAGCCCCACTTCGCCCAGTCGGCTCACGAACTGGCGTGCGAAAAGGGTGTACGAAAACCCGCCGATCCCGAAAGCCGCCATGAGCGCTCCGGCCAGGGTGAGCGACAACCCGAAGCGCAGGTGCAGATAGGAGGGCACGAATGCCAGGGTGCCGAACACGGCAAGTCCTTCCACGAAGACGGTTGCCAGGATCACGCGCGCCCAGGGCACGCCGAGCACGATCCGGGCCTGCGGCAGCACGCCGGACGGTCCGGCAACCGCGTGCCGCACATGCTGCGTGCGCTCGTTGGTGAACGACTCGTAGAGCACCCAAAGCCCGACGGCAAGATAGGTGACCGCCATGAAGGCGAAAGCCCAGCGAAACCCCAGCGTATCCGTGAAAACGCCGCCGATGAACTGTCCGCCGATCACCCCCACGATCTGACCCGCCAGAAACCGTGCCAGCGTGGTCTGGCGATATTCGTAGGGAATGGTGTCGCCGATCCAGGCCATGGACAGCGGAATGATGCCGGCAGCCGAAGCGCCCGTAAGCAGCCGCGCCAC
>JAKBAT010000134.1:0-1581 GCA_021808815.1 Pseudomonadota bacterium | reverse complement strand
ATGCGCAAGCATCGCGCCCAGGCTGCCCGCGGTACAGGCAAGCGTCGTGCAGGCGATCAGCCGGTACTTGCCCACCCGGTCGCCGAGGGGCCCGAAGAAAACCTGCAGCAGGCCGTAGGCCACGGAAAAAGAGGAAACGACCTGGGCCGCCTGTTCCGGCGTGGCGTGAAACACCTGCTCGAGTTTCGGCAGCATGGGATCGCACAGGCGCGCCGAGGCCGCACTGGCAAACGCGGCGAAGGACAGGAGCAGAACGGCCCGGCGATGCTGGCGACCGGGTTGATGCATGGAATCAGCCGGCCTTCAGCAACCCGCCTTCCTCGGCCGTGCCCAGTTCGATGGCGGTCCAGTCCAGGTGGCCGCGGCCTTTGGCCAGGCCGGACAGCAGGCGGGCATGCAGCATGTCGGCCAGAGGCATCGGCAATGCCGCGCCTTCCGCCACCTCGCGCACGAGGCGCACGTCTTTCATGCCCAGTTCGAGTTTGAACCCCGGCGGCTCGTAACTGCGCTCGGCCAGAATGCGGCCGTAATTCTGGTAAATCGGGCAGGAGAAAATGGTCTGCCCCAGGAATCCGGCCAGCGCCTTGCGTTCGAGGCCGGTTTTTTCGGCCAGCGCCAACGCTTCCGCCAGGGCTTCGATCGCCGACAGGATCAGGAAATTTCCAGACAGTTTGGCGATGTTGGCGGCGCCGGGATCTTCGCCGAAATCATGGATGCCCTGGCCGAGCACTTCCAGGATGGGCTGGGCACGCGCCTTGGCTTCCTCGTCCCCCGACTGGCATATCCAGAGCTTCCGCGCCGCAGCCGCTTCCGGGCGGCCGAAGACGGGGGCGGCCAGGAAAAAGCTGCCGCGCAGGGCATGTTCGCGTGCCAGGCGGCGGGACAGCCCGGGCGAGACGGTGCTCATGGAAATGTGCAGCCCCCCTTCCCCGAGGCAGTCGGCAAACCCGTCCCGGCCCAAGGTCACCGCTTCCACTGCAGCGTCGTTGGACAGCATGGTGATGGCAATGCCCCCCGGCCCGACGGCGGCGCAAGGCGCGTCCGCAACCGTGGCGCCGGCCGCCCCGAGTGCGTCGGCAGGCGGCCGGGACCGGTTGAAAACCGTCACGGGGAAACCGGCTTCCAGCAGGTTGCGGGCCATGGGGGTTCCCATCTTCCCCAAGCCGAAAAACGTCAGCACACTTTTGTCCATCCAAGCCTCCCGATTTGCGTCAGCCCATCCGTCCGTCGCCCTGCAGAAGTCCGGAGCATGGCGCTCCGAGCTTGCATGATTTGCCGCGCCAGAGCAAGACGCCCAGCCAAAGACCCTGCATCCGTGCTCGCACGTATTGTCCGGCTCCTTCCCGGTCCGTATCTTCAATACCGTACACGTTTGGTTACAAATAACCGATTGACAAGGACTGCCTGTCTCTAACCACACCGCGGCATCCGGCGCAATGGACTGTATTCATTAGCAAATTTCCACGCCCCGGTACCGCCTTCTGAAAGGTGACTCATCATGTGGACGCTTCGAACAAAATTTGGCGCATTGATCGTCGTTTCTGCAGTCCTCGGCGGTTGCGGGGGGGGGGGGGGGGGTGG
>JAKBAT010000133.1 GCA_021808815.1 Pseudomonadota bacterium | reverse complement strand
CGTTGAGGCCAGCGCCCTGGCGGCCAAGGCACGGGAAGGCAAACTCTCTCCAGCAGACATGCAGGGCGGCACGTTTTCGATTTCCAGCCTGGGGGGCATCGGGGGCACCTACTTCACCCCCATCATCAACGCACCTGAGGTGGCGATCCTGGGGGTATGCCGTGCCTCGCTGCGACCGGTATGGAAGGACAACGCGTTCCAACCCCGCCTGATCGCGCCCTTGTCCCTGTCCTACGATCATCGTGTCATCGACGGTGCCGCGGCCGCACGCTTCAATGCGTACCTGGTAGGGCTTCTGGGCGACATGCGTCGCGCCACATTGTAAGGAGCCCTGCCTCATGTCTGAACAACGCATTTCGGAATTTGACCTGCTGGTACTGGGTGCCGGCCCTGGTGGCTATTCGGCGGCGTTTCGCGCTGCCGACCTGGGCATGAAAACCGTTTTGGTGGAACGCTACGCCACCCTGGGGGGGGTCTGCCTCAACGTGGGGTGCATCCCATCCAAAGCCCTGTTGCATGTGGCTTCGGTCACCGAGGAGGCACAGGCCCTGTCCCGGCACGGTGTCACGTTTGGTCCGCCCCGCATCGAGCTTGAACAGCTGCGCCAGTGGAAATCGGGCGTGGTGGGAAAGCTGACAGGGGGGCTTGCCATGATGGCCAAGGCCCGAAAAGTAAGCGTGATCCAGGGGGAAGGGCGTTTCGTGGATCCCCACCATCTGGAAGTGCAGAACGGTGCGGGTGAGAAGCAGCTGCTCCGTTTTGGCAAGGCAATCATTGCGGCCGGATCCCAAGCCGTCAAATTGCCTTTCATGCCGGATGACCCCCGCATCGTGGATTCCACCGGAGCGTTGGCGTTGCCTCAGATTCCAGGGCGCATGCTGGTGATCGGCGGTGGCATCATCGGCCTGGAAATGGCGACGGTCTATGCGGCGCTCGGTGCGCGCATCGACATCGTGGAAATGCTCGATGGATTGATGGCAGGCGCAGACCGTGATCTGGTCAAAGTCTGGGAACGGCGCAATGCCAAACGCTTTGAGCAGTTTTACCTGAATACGAAGACAGTGGCTGCCGAAGCCCGCGAGGATGGCATCCATGTTCGCTTTGAAGGTCCCAAGGCGCCTGCAGCGTCCCAGCGCTACGACCTGGTGCTGGTGGCGGTGGGCCGTAGGCCCAATGGCCTGGCCATTGGGGCAGAACAGGCCGGTGTGATGGTGGATGAACGCGGGTTCATTCCAGTGGATAGCCAACAGCGCACCAATGTGCCCCACATCTATGCCATCGGTGACATCGTGGGCCAACCCATGCTGGCCCACAAAGCCGTGCATGAAGGCCATGTGGCGGCCGAGGCGGCGGATGGCCGGCGCAGTTTCATGGACGCCCGTCAGATTCCTTCCGTGGCCTACACCGACCCTGAAGTGGCCTGGTCTGGCGTGACGGAAGAACAAGCCAAGGCCCAGGGCCTGCGCTTTGGCAAGGCCGTGTTTCCCTGGGCAGCTTCTGGCCGCGCCATCGCCAATGGCCGTGAGGAAGGGTTTACCAAGCTGCTGTTCGACGAAGAAACGCACCGCATCATTGGTGGCGGTATCGTGGGAACCCATGCAGGCGACCTGATCAGCGAAATCTGCCTCGCCATCGAAATGGGCTGCGATGCAGCGGACATCGGAAAAACCATTCACCCCCATCCCACTCTGGGAGAATCCATCGGCATGGCCGCAGAGTTTTTTGAAGGCGTATGCACGGATCTCCCCCCCAAGAAATGAGACATGAAAGGCTGAACCACCGTGCACATCCTGTTGAGTAACGATGATGGCTATTTTTCCGCAGGTTTGGCAGCCCTGGCCGAGGCCATGGCTCCCCTGGGAACGGTGACAGTCGTGGCCCCGGATACCGAAAAAAGCGGGGCCAGCAATTCATTGACACTGGATCGGCCATTGATGGTGCGCCAGGCACCCAACGGGTTTTATCATGTCAATGGAACGCCCACTGATTGCGTCCATATGGCCGTGACCGGACTCCTCGATGTGATTCCGGATGTCATCGTTTCCGGTATCAACCACGGGGCCAACATGGGGGACGACACGATTTATTCCGGCACCGTTGCGGCCGCCACCGAAGGCTACCTGCTGGGCATTCCTTCCATTGCCATGTCCCTCGTCACGGAAGGATCGGGACATTTCGGAACAGCCGCCCGGGTTGCCGCCGACCTGGTGCGCCAGATTCAGCGTCAGCCACTTCCCCAGGCGACATTGCTCAACGTGAATGTTCCGGACATCCCCTTCGAGCAGGTACAGGGTCTTAAAATCACACGCCTGGGCAGGCGCCACAAGGCAGAGCCCGTGATCCGCTCAGTCAACCCGCGTGGAGACACCGTCTACTGGGTGGGCGCTGCGGGGCCTGCCGCCGATGCGGGAGAGGGCACCGATTTTGATGCGGTTTCCCGACATTGGGTGTCCGTCACGCCCCTCCAGGTGGATTTGACACATTTTCAACAGATTGAGCCCCTGCAGCGGTGGCTTGGGGCATGAAGGAAGTGAGCACGTCCGGCATCGGCATGACATCCGCGCGCACCCGGGCCCGGATGGTGGAGCGGTTGCGCGCCGCGGGCGTGCAGGACCCCATCGTCCTTGCCGCCATGAATGCCGTGCCCCGGCACATATTCGTCGATGAAGCGATCGCCAGCCGGGCCTATGAGGATTCTGCCTTGCCCATTGGTTCGGGACAAACCATTTCAGCGCCCTATACTGTGGCACGCATGGTGGAACTGTTGCGTGCAGGAAAAAAACTGGGAAAGGTCCTGGAAGTGGGGACGGGGTGCGGTTACCAGGCGACCGTATTGTCACGCATTGCCAGGGAAGTCTACTCCGTGGAGCGGATCGGCCAACTGCTGGAAAAAACCCGGGCGCGCCTTTGGCCGCTGAAAATCCGCAATCTTCGGCTCAAGCATACGGATGGGTCATTGGGCTTGCCTGAGGCGGCACCGTATGACGGCATTATCGTGGCTGCCGCCGCTACCAGCATCCCCCCCGCCTTGCTGGACCAGTTGGCCCCTGGAGGCAGGTTGGTGATTCCCGTGGGCGTGCAGGAACAGCAGCTGGTCGTGGTGGAACGTCACGAAGAGGGATTTACGGAAACCGTGATGGAACCCGCCCGCTTCGTGCCCTTGCTGGAAGATATGGCGTGAGTCCTGCTGTCCGCACCCTGATTGGCGCAGGCATTGCCCTGGGACTGGCGGGCTGTGCCGCGACGCATCCGGCGCCCGTTCTGAATCGGCCGATTTCCCCGGACTCGGCATCCGCGCACAGTCAGGTGACGCCTCCCACCGAGTCCGCCAAACCTTCCCCAACGGTGCTGGCATGGGTCTGGCCGGTACAGCATCCGGAAGCGGCGATCTACTCCTCGGTCGTGAAAGGAATCGATTTTGACATCCGGCACCTGCAGCCCGTTTATGCTGCGGCAGACGGGGTGGTGTCCTATGTGGGGGACAGTATCAAAAGCTATGGGGAAATGGTGGTGATCAAGCACGGTGCCGATTATCTCAGTGTCTATGCCAATAACGACAAGGTACTGGTTCGGGAAGGGCAGGCGGTGAAGCGGGGTGAGAAAATCGCGCAGGCAGGCGGGCAGGATCACGCCAGGTGGCATTTTGAAGTGCGTTAT
>JAKBAT010000132.1 GCA_021808815.1 Pseudomonadota bacterium | reverse complement strand
TCTTTTCTGCCCTGTACCCCAGGGAAACCGTCAACCCCTATATGAAAAAACTGCGCGCCGCTCAGGATGCCCTGGGCGCACTGGTGGATTGCCATGCCGGCAACCAGCTGCTCCAGAAAATACCGGGCCGACACAAGGCATTGAAAGGTTCACTGACCCCTCTGGTCAAGGCGCTCAAGGTGGCCAGAATCGGCGCCCGAAAGCGATTGGCGCCCCACTTGATTGCCCTGCAAGATCCCCACCAGTTTTGGGACACGCTATCTCATTGATTTAAATATAATAAAAAACCAGAGTACGCTGTATCCCAACATGGCCCCTGACGCAGCGGGCCACAGACCCGCTCCTCCCCGACACGAAAGACCTCAACATACGGAATTAACCGTATTTTGCAATTTAAAACAATTTCATATTCTAGTAACAATTAGACTGCAATCTGGCGTTACAACAAGAACTCAACAGAAATTTAAGGAGAAGCCCATGTCCCGCAATGCGCCTAGCACATCCAAAAAAAGTGCCGGCCCGCAGGAACTTGTGAAGGCACCGTTACCTCCAATTCATTGCTCCGGAAACATAGCCGAACGCGTGCAGCGTATCGCACTGGCTGCCTACTATCGGGCTGAACGCCGGGGCTTTCAGGGTGGCGATCCCGTCGCTGACTGGCTGGAAGCGGAGGCAGAAGTGGATGCAGAGCTCAATAGTGAATTGCATTGACCCAGGAATTCACCGATGAATCCCCTCACACAACGTGACCGATTTCCCGGCAACGACCGGCTCAAGGGGTTTTGGACACCACCGTCCCCAAAAACAGGCGGCGCTGCAAGTCAGCGACTGATTGTCCGATGACCGCCCTGGAACATGCCCAGTTCATGCGATTCGATGACCGCCGTGATGCTGCCCGTCGACTCGCGGAAAAACTGCACTTCTACAAAGGACAGCAACCACTGGTGCTGGCCATCCCGCGCGGGGCTGTCCCCTTGGCATCACATCTTGCGCAAGCCCTGGAAGGCGACCTGGACCTGATACTCGTGCGCAAGCTCTGTGCCCCGGGCGATACCGAGTTTGCCCTGGGCGCCGTGGACGAAAATGGCCGGGTTTACCTGACGGCCGAAACACGCTTCATGGCCAATCCAGGGTATGTGGCCACCGAAAAAATCGCGCAGATGGCCCTCATGCGTAAGTATCGCGCCCTCTACACGCCCTGTCGCGCGGCTTCGCCCATCACCGGGCGGGTCGTCATCGTGGTGGATGACGGACTGGCCACGGGAGCCACCATGATCGCCGCGTTGCGCGCCGTGCGTGCCGACAATCCTGCCCGGCTGCTTTGTGCGGTGCCTGTGGCCTCTCCCGAAGCCCTACGCAAGGTCGTTTCCGTCGCTGATGATGTGGTCTGCCTCTATGCGCCCTCGCGCTTCTATGCCGTTGGCCAGTTCTATGAGGATTTTTCCCAGGTCAGCGATGACGAGGTGATCGCCCTGCTCCAACAAGCCGGCAACCCGCCCTTCCCCCGCTTCAGGCCCCCTGAAGTTTCACACGAAAACGCCGGCCATCCGACGGTCCGGTGACTGCGGCGAAATAGCCTGACTGCAGGGTACCGCAGTCAGGGCAGGCGCCGGTTTCCGTCAGGGCATACTCACGCAATGCATGCCAGTCCCGCACAATGAGGGGGCGCTGGCAATGGCGACAATAGGTGGTACTGCCCGCCTCGTCATGCACGTTGCCGGTGTACACATGGAACAGGCCTGACTGGCGCGCGATGTGGCGCGCACGCTGCAGGGTTTGCAGTGGCGTCGGGGGCACCTGCATCATTTTGAAATCGGGATGAAATGCGGTGAAATGCACGGGGACTTCCGCACCCAGCTCACGGGCAACCCAGGTGCTCAATGCTTCGATCTCAGGGTCCGAGTCGTTGTAACCTGGAATCAGCAGGGTCGTGATTTCAAGCCATGTGTTGGTACTATGCCGGATATACCCGAGAGTATCCAACACGGGAGCCAGATGGGCGCCTGTCAACCTGAAATAGAAATCCTCCGTAAAGGCCTTGAGGTCCACGTTGGTGGCATCCATGCCAGCAAAGAAATCCCGGCGGGGTTGTTCGCGTATGTACCCGGCCGTCACCGCAACCGTCCTGATGTCCATGGCCTGACAGGCGGCTGCCACATCCAGGGCATATTCGGCAAAGATGACCGGGTCATTATAGGTAAAGGCAACGCTTCGACATCCCGACGCCTGTGCCGCCCGGGCAATTTCCTCCGCGGTCGCCTGTTCGGAGAGTCGGTCAAAGTCGCGGCTTTTCGAAATATCCCAGTTCTGGCAGAACTTGCAGGCCAGATTGCACCCTGCAGTGCCAAAAGACAGGATGCGGGAACCTGGAAGGAAATGGTGGAGCGGCTTTTTTTCGATGGGGTCCACGCAAAATCCTGAGCTGCGCCCATAGGTCGTCAGCACCATGCGCCCCCCTGTCATGGCGCGCACGAAACAGGCGCCACGCTGGCCTTCGTGCAGCTTACAGTCCCGGGGACACAGGTCACACTGGATGCGCCCGTCGTCGAGAGCATGCCAATAGCGGGCCGGAACGCCCGTCATCAGCCCTTCCGCAGGCATTGCCATGGCATCTGTCACAGGTTTTCGTAGCGTTTCAACCGCACCCCCTCTGCCCAGAAATCGGTGGGCAGACCCGCCTTATGCTTGAGCTGCGCAAGAAATGCCCGGGGTTCGGGCAACTGCGCCCAAACCTGGGGCAGAAAGGTGGCGCGGTGATGGCCGTATTCCAGTACCAGACCGTCCACGCCGGGACGCAATTGCGCCAATGCATCCGCTTCATCCGTAAACTGCACGGGGGTCAAGGGCGACAGCACTGAAACATGCAGATCCGTTCCTGCCAGTTCCGGCAACGCGAGCGGAGAAAATCGGGGATCGTGGAATGCGGCGCCACAGGCATTATGTTTCACGTCTGCCACCAGGGCCCGACAGGCTTCGAGCGTCCCGACACAGCCGCGCAGTTTCCCGTTCTGTGAAAGGGTCACGAAACTGGCCCCCGGCACCGTCAGCCAGGCAGCACTTTCATCGGCCGACGCGCTGCCCCCCAATGCGTTTTCAATCGCGCTGCGCGCAATCGCCTGCAATATCGCGTGATGTTCATCCAGCACGGGGGGCGTCCTCGGCAAAGGCGATGGCCGCATAACCCACCACACGGCTTCGGTCGCCTGCGGTATCTCCCGAATTGCGATGGTCCAGCAGATGAGGGACGAGCCCCCGGCGTTGCGCTGCCAACAGAAGACCGTTGATCGGCGTGCGGCCACAGGCCTGTTCGTGCGACGCCAGGGGATGCCACTGCAGGATATCGTGCAGCGTGGCGCGATCTTTCTCCTGAGCGCTCTCATAGGGCAGATAATGCGACAAATCCGAACTCACGACGATCAAGGTTTCCTGCCCACCCCAGACGCACTCCAGCACCCGGGCCACCGCGTCGGCACTGGCCTGTCCCACCACCACAGGAAGCACCACGAAGTCAGAAAGCAGGACCTGGAGAAAGGGCAGTTGCACCTCGAGGGAATGTTCCTGGGCATGCGCGGCCGGGCTCACGATCACCCCGGGTAAATGGGCAATGGCCGCTTCTCCCGCCTGATCCACCCTGACGGTACCCAGAGGGGTCGAGAACATTTCGGCGCCTGACAGGGCCATCCCATGCAGGGCGACACGGTGGGCAGGC
>JAKBAT010000131.1 GCA_021808815.1 Pseudomonadota bacterium | reverse complement strand
GATGCCCTGCTCGATTTCCACGAAAGCGCCATAATCGGTCAGGTTGGTCACCTTGCCGAACAGGCGGGTGCGTTCCGGGTAACGGCGCGCAAGACCCACCCAGGGATCTTCGCCCAACTGCTTGAGACCCAGGGAAACCCGGTTCTTTTCCTGGTCGAACTTGAGCACTTTCGCTTCCACTTCATCGCCCACGTTCAGGACTTCCGAAGGATGCTTGACCCGGCGCCATGCCAGGTCGGTAATGTGCAGCAGGCCGTCGATACCCCCCAGATCCACGAAGGCACCGTAATCGGTGATGTTCTTGACGATCCCCTTCACCACGGCGCCTTCCTTCAGGTTTTCCAGGAGGTTCTGGCGGTCGGCTCCCTGCGTGGCTTCCATGACGGCGCGACGGGAGACCACCACATTGTTGCGCTTGCGGTCGAGCTTGATGACCTTGAACTCCATTTCCTTGCCTTCATAGGGCGAGGTATCCTTGATGGGGCGCACGTCCACGAGCGACCCGGGCAGGAAGGCACGTATGCCGTTGACCATGACGGTCAATCCGCCTTTCACCTTGCCCGTCACCATGCCCTGCACCAGCGTGCCCTTGGCCAGGGCATCATCCAGGTCGAGCCAGGCGGCCAGGCGTTTGGCTTTTTCGCGGGACAACCGGGTGGAACCGTAGCCATCCTCGAGGGCATCGATGGCCACTTTCACGAAATCGCCTATCTGGACTTCGAGTTCACCCCGATCGTTCTTGAATTCTTCAATCGGTATCAGACTTTCGGATTTGAGGCCGGCATTCACCACCACCATGTTGGCATCGATGGCCACCACTTCCGCCGTGATCACTTCGCCGGAACGCATTTCCTGATGCGACAGGCTCTCTTCGAAAAGGCTGGCAAAACTTTCGGTGTGTACCGGGGACTGCTCTACTGTATTCATTTTCACGACCTTCATTTCAATGCAATCACCCGCCGCGTTGCGGGGTCAGTTAAATAGAGGAAGCATGCCGACACGAACGCAGGCAGGATCTGGAACGCGCAGACCCCGCCACTGCCGGACCATCCGGCATGCGCCGGTGGCTTCCCGCTTCAGGACAGGAACGGCCCGGAGGCTGCAAACCACGCCAGCACCTGATCCACGGCCTGACGAATCGTCAGGGCCGAAGTATCGAGCAACCGGGCGGTGCCTTGCTGCAACGGGGCCACCTCCCGGGTGGCATCCCGCGCATCACGTTCTTCTATGTCCCGCAAAAGGACCTGTATGTTAGCAGGTATTCCCTTATTCATCAACTGGTTATATCGCCTCTCCGCGCGAATTCCAGGACTTGCGGTCAAAAACACTTTCAGCACGGCATCGGGAAACACCACCGAGCCCATGTCCCGCCCATCCGCCACCAGGCCCGGAGGTTCGCGAAATGCCCGCTGGCGCCGCAGCAAGCCGTTGCGCACGGCAGGGATGGCCGCCACCAGGGAAGCCCGATGTCCACAGGCTTCTGCCCGGATGTCGTCAGTGACCCGCTGATCCTCCAGAAACACCTCGCCCCCTTCAAAATGCACGGGCAGCTGCGAGGCCAGCCTTCCCAGGGCCTCGGGCTGGTCCAGGGGGAGGCCCGCCCGTTCCGCCGCAAGGGCCGTGAGGCGATACAGCGCCCCGCTGTCCAGATAATGGAATCGCAAGGCCTGCGCAACCCCTTCTGCCACGGTGCCCTTACCGGAAGCCGAAGGGCCGTCGATGGCGATCACCGGGATCATGCGGTTTCGAGGCGTACGCCGGCGTGCGCGGCCAAAGCGGCAAAACCCGGGAAAGAGGTGGCCACGTTGGCGCAGTGCAGGATCGTCAGGGGATCGCTGGCACGCAGGGCGGCCATGGCGAAACTCATGGCGATGCGATGGTCGCCCCGGCTGTCCACGGTACCACCGCCGTAGGGTTGGCCTCCCTGGATCACCATGCCATCGGGCGTGGGCTGCGCGACCATGCCCAGGGCCTGCATGCCATCCGCCATGACCTGGATGCGATCACTTTCCTTGACGCGCAGTTCCGCAGCACCGGTCACCACCGTTGTGCCCGTGGCATTGGCAGCGGCGATGAACAGGGCTGGAAACTCGTCAATGGCCAGCGCCACCAGGGATTCGGGCACCGCAACGCCATGCAGCGGCGCGTGACGCACGTGGAGGTCGGCCACCGGCTCGCCACCCGCCAGGCGCCGGTTTTCCAGCGTGATGTCGGCCCCCATCAGCTTCAGGATCTCGATGATCCCGGTACGGGTGGGGTTGATGCCCACGTTGGGCAGCAAGAGGTCTGATCCCGGGGCAATCGAGGCCCCCACCAGGAAAAACGCCGCCGAGGAAATATCAGCCGGCACGGCAATGGTCGTGGCCGAGAGCTCTCCGTGGCCCCGCAATGTCGCCGTGGCCCCTGCCCGGGCGACCGGATAGCCGAAAGCGGCCAGCATGCGTTCGGTATGGTCCCGGGTGGGCTCGGGTTCGGTCACGGCGGTTTCCCCCGTGGCATACAGCCCGGCAAGCAGTACCGCCGATTTCACCTGGGCGCTCGCCACCGGCAAATCGTAGTGGATCCCGTGCAAGGGCTTGCTGGGCAGGATGCGGACGGGAGGCAGCCCCCCCGTCTCGGTTTCGATGCGTGCCCCCATCTCGGCAAGCGGCCGGGCCACCCGCCCCATGGGGCGCCGACGCAGGCTTTCATCGCCGGTCAGGGTCGCGGCAAACCCCTGGCCGGCCAGCAATCCCGACAGCAGGCGCATGGTGGTTCCCGAGTTGCCGCAGTCCAGCGGCCGCCCCGGTGCCTTCAACCCGTGCTTGCCCACGCCCCGGATCGTGACCCGCCCCGCCTGGGGCCCTTCGATCGCCACCCCCATGGCACGAAAGGCATTCATGGTGGCCAGGGCGTCCTCCCCTTCCAGGAAGCCCGTCACTTCCGTCACGCCGTCGGCAATGGCGCCCAGCATGATGGAACGATGGGAAATGGACTTGTCTCCGGGTACTTGCACCGTGCCTTGCAGTACCCCACCGGGGCGCACAAAAAAGGTATTTGTCATCATCCGCGATCAGGAAGTTTCGTTCAGGGTGCGGCGCGCTGCGCGTGCCAGTTTGAAGAGCGACTCCAGCCCTGCGCTGTCCTCGCGGGCCAGGAGTTCTGAAAGCCGGTCCAGGTGCTCGCGGTAATGTGCAATTTCCAGCAACAGCACATCCCGGTTGGCAAGGGCGATGTCGCGCCACATTTCCGGGCTGCTCGCCGCGATGCGGGTAAAGTCGCGAAATCCGCTGGCGGCAAAGCGGAAAAACGTATCCGCATCCACCCGCGTGGCAATGTCGTACACCAGCGCAAAACTGAGCAGGTGGGGCAGATGGCTCACCACCCCAAAAATGGCATCGTGACGGGAAACGGACATTTCCTCCACTTGCGCACCACAGGCTTCCCAGCATTTGCGCAGGATGTCGCGCGGCAACTCGTGGCCGCCTTCCGCCGGCGTGATGACCACGGTACGCCCATGGAAGAGGTCGGCGCGAGCGGCACGCACGCCACTGTTCTCTGCCCCGGCAATGGGATGGCCCGGCACGAAGCGTTCGAATGCAGGCCCGAGCACGCTCCGGGCCGCGCGCACCACCGAGAGCTTGGTGCTGCCCACATCGGTCACGATGGCCGTGGGACTGAGGACCGGCGCTGCCTGGCGCAGGACTTCCTCCATCTGGCCCACTGGTACA
>JAKBAT010000022.1 GCA_021808815.1 Pseudomonadota bacterium | reverse complement strand
CAGCTTGTGCATCGATTGCAAGCAGCTCGAGGAGATGCGCGAACGCCAGGTCGCCAAATAATCCGTCGCGACCGCGGCACGCCAGGACCGCTTCTTCAGGAAGCGGTTTTTTTTGGCTGCAACAAAGGCCACTGCTGCTCCCAGTCTGCCAGGGGAGAACGCCTGAAGCCGCTTTTGGCGAACTGGTGCCAGCGACCGATGACGAAGCACAGCAGCAGGTTGGCATAGGCGCCGGGATTGAAGGCGGGCAAGGCGGTGGCATCAACGCCTGCTGCAAGGCGCAGGCTTTGACGCAGGGTGGCCTCCAGGCGATCGTGTACCTGGTTGATGCGGGCCTGCAGGCGTTCATTTTCATGCACCAGTGCTTCACCGATCAGGACGCGGGTCATGCCCGGATTTTTCTCGGAAAAGGCCAGCAGCAATGCCAGGATGGCCTCCACCTGTTCCAGCCCGCCGGCTTTCTCGCCCGTGATGCGATTGATGCGCGTGAACAGGGTTTCTTCGATGAACACGATCAACCCTTCAAACATCTGGGCCTTGCTTGCGAAATGGCGATACAACGCCGCTTCGGAGAGGGCGAGGCGACGCGCCAGGTTGGCAGTGGTGGTTTTTTCCGCCTGCGGCTGCTCCAGCATGGCCGCGAGAGTTTGCAAAATGTCATTGCGCCGTTCACCCGTCATCATGGGCCTCCTCCAGGTGCCTGCCTTGGGCAGATCAGTGGGGATGGTATCACTGCCTTCGCCGGGGCAGCACAGGGGCATGCTAGAATGCCCGTATTTCAGCGGCACAACCGAATCGGGAAAGTGATCGTGGCAGGACATTCCAAGTGGGCCAATATCAAGCACAAGAAGGCGGCAACCGATGCCAAGCGGGGCAAGATCTTCACGCGCCTGATCAAGGAGATCACGGTGGCAGCCCGCATGGGCGGGGGTGACGCGGGCAGCAATCCGCGCCTGCGCCTGGCCGTGGACAAGGCCTTTGACCAGAACATGCCCAAGGATACCGTGGAACGCGCCATCAAGCGGGGCAGCGGTGACCTGGAAGGCGTGAACTACGAGGAAGTGCGCTATGAAGGGTATGGCATCAACGGTGCCGCCATCATGGTGGATTGCCTGACCGATAACAAGACCCGTACGGTGGCGGACGTGCGCCATGCGTTTACCAAGCATGGCGGTAACCTGGGCACGGATGGATCGGTGGCCTTCCAGTTCGCGCATTGTGGGCAACTCATGTTTCCGCCGGGCACCGATGAGAATCGCCTGATGGAATCGGCACTGGAGTCCGGCGCCGATGACGTGATCTCCAATGAGGATGGCAGCCTCGAAGTGGTGACCCCGCCTTACGAATTTTCAGCCGTAAAGGCTGCGCTGGAGCAGGCCGGGTTCAAACCGGAATTTGCAGAAGTGACCATGAAGCCCCAAAACGAAACCGAATTGATGGGGGAGGACGGGGTGCGCATGCAAAAACTGCTGGATGCGCTGGAAAACCTGGATGATGTCCAGGCGGTCTATACCACGGCCATTCTGACGATATGATTTTCCGGGGAGAACTTCCATCCGCATTCTGGGCATCGATCCTGGGTTGAGAGTCACGGGTTATGGCGTGATCGATGCCACCTCACCCGGGACAGTGCTGCGTTATGTGGAAAGTGGCGCAGTGCGCAGCCGGGATCGCGATCCCCTGCCCGATCGCCTCAAGACGCTGTTTGACGGGATGACGGCCGTGATCGAGGCCCATCGGCCGGATGTCGTGGCAGTGGAGCTGGTCTTCGTCAACATCAATCCCCAGTCCACCCTGCTGCTGGGGCAAGCCCGCGGCGCTGTGATCGCGGCGGCAGTTGCCCAGGGGCTGCCGGTTGCGGAATACACTGCCCTGCAGATCAAGCAGGCCGTGGTGGGGCATGGGCATGCACGCAAGGAGCAGGTGCAGGCCATGGTGACCCGCCTGCTGCAGTTGTCGCAATCACCGCCTCCCGACCCGGCCGACGCCCTGGCCTGCGCCATCCGGCATGCCCATGCAGAGGTCCTTTCGGTACCCCGGCCACTGGCCGGTCTCAAGTGGCGGCGCGGCCGGCTGGTGATGTGATGATCGGACGTCTCTCCGGCATTCTGCTGCAGAAAGCGCCGCCCCAGATCCTGCTGGAAGTGCAGGGGGTGGGCTATGAAGTGGATGTGCCCATGAACACCTTCTACGATCTGCCGGCGCCGGGGCAACCCGTCGTCCTGTGGACCCATCTGGTGGTGCGGGAGGATGCCCACCTCCTCTTCGGTTTCCTCACCGAACCGGAGCGGCACCTGTTCCGGCAGCTCCTGAAAATCAGCGGCGTCGGCCCCCGCCTTGCCCTGGCCGTGTTGTCGGGACTGTCCGTGGCAGAGCTGAGCGAAACGGTGCGCTCCCAGGACGGCGCCCGCCTGACGCGCATTCCCGGCATTGGCAAGAAAACGGCGGAACGCCTGTTGCTGGAACTCAAGGAAAAAGTGCCGGAAAGCATCGTATTGCCTGGCGCGCATCCCGCATCGACCGTGGGCGAGATCGGCCATGCCCTGACGGCCCTTGGCTATAATGACCGCGAAGTGGGGTGGGCCCTGCGCCAGATTCCCGCCGAGATTCCCCTGGAAGAGGGGATCCGCCAGTCCCTGAAACTGCTTTCGCGCAAAGAATGACATGATCGAAACCGACCGACTGCTGACGGCTGCACCCGCCTCTTCCCAGGAGGAAGTGCTGGAGCGTGCGCTGCGCCCCCGCGCCCTGGAGGAGTACGTGGGGCAGGTCAAAATTCGCGCCCAGCTTGAAATTTTCATTGAGGCGGCGCGCCGCCGTCGCGAACCGCTGGACCATGCACTGCTGTTTGGGCCGCCCGGATTGGGAAAAACCACCCTGGCCCATATCATTGCGCATGAAATGGGCGTCAACTTGCGCCAGACCTCAGGACCCGTGCTGGAACGGGCGGGTGATCTTGCCGCGCTGCTCACAAACCTGGAACCCCACGATGTCCTGTTCATCGATGAAATCCATCGCCTCAATCCCGTGGTGGAGGAAATCCTGTATCCGGCCCTGGAGGATTTCCAGATTGACCTGATGATCGGCGAAGGACCGGCAGCCCGTTCCGTGAAACTGGACCTGCCCCCCTTTACGCTGGTGGGCGCCACGACCCGGGCGGGCATGCTGACCAACCCCTTGCGGGATCGCTTCGGCATCGTGGCCCGGCTCGAGTTTTATACGGTGGAGGAACTGTCGCGCATCGTGGCCCGTTCCGCCCGGCTGCTGGAAGTGACCGTCGAAGACGCTGGAACCCGTGAAATTGCCCAGCGTTCGCGGGGTACCCCGCGCATTGCCAACCGCCTGCTGCGTCGTGTGCGGGACTATGCCGAAGTGAAGGCGTCCGGGGTCGTCACCCAGAGTGTGGCCGATGCCGGCCTGCTCATGCTGGATGTGGATGGTCGGGGGCTGGACCTGTTGGATCGCCAGCTGTTGCTGGCCGTCATCGAAAAATTTGCGGGGGGCCCCGTGGGCGTGGACAACCTGGCGGCCGCCCTCGGAGAGGAACGTGACACCCTGGAAGACGTGGTGGAACCCTACCTGATCCAGCAGGGCTATTTACAGCGTACCCCCCGTGGGCGCATGGCCACGGCCCTGGCTTACCAGTATTTTGGCCTCGTGCCGCCTTCCGCGGCCTCGGCCTCCCTGTTCCCGGCGCCATGAAACCCAACAAAACCACAGTCCCGTTGCGCATTTATCACGAAGATACCGATTCAGGCGGGGTGGTCTACCATGCCAACTACCTGCGCTACATGGAACGGGCGCGTACCGAATGGATGGGGGAACACGGTTTTGGCCATGACCAGGTGGCGCATGAATGGGGCATCCTGTTCGTGGTGCGTTCCCTGGACATCAAGTTCCTGCGTCCGGCCCGGTTGGGGGATTATCTGGTGGCCTCTGCGGAACTGGTGGAGTTGCGACATGGTCTGATGGCTTTTGACCAGCGCGTGGTGCTGGGAACAAGGGAGCTGGCGCGTGCCCGGGTACGGGTCATCAGTGTCAGCCTGGAAAATTTCAAATCGGTCGATGTGCCTGAACGCATGCGTCAGGTCCTGGGAGTGGCGTCGTGAACGTAACAACGGATATTTCACTGGTGACGCTGGTCACCAATGCCAGCGTGCTGGTTCAGATCGTGATGGGGCTGTTGCTGTTGGTGTCGCTCATGTCATGGTCCTACATTTTCATGAAAATGCTGACCCTGCGCCGCGCCCGTGCCCAAACCACCCAGTTCGAGGAAAGCTTCTGGAGCGGCACCGACCTCAACACCCTGTATCAGCGTACATCGGCCAACAGTACCGACGCGGGTTCGCTGGAACGCATTTTCGAGGCGGGGTTTCGCGAATTCCTGCGCCACCGCAAAGGCGGTGCCATGGAAGTCACTGTCGTCACCAGCGGTGTGCAACGGGCCATGAAAGCCACTTACCAACGGGAAATGGACCGGCTGGAGGCGCATCTCGACTTTCTGGCCACCGTGGGCTCGGTGAGCCCCTATGTGGGATTGTTCGGCACGGTATGGGGCATCATGAATGCGTTTCGCGGGTTGGCCAACGTGGGTCAGGCCACGCTGGCCCATGTGGCACCCGGTATTGCCGAAGCCCTGGTGGCCACCGCCATGGGGCTGTTTGCTGCCATCCCGGCGGTGGTGGCGTACAACCGTTACGCCCATGACATCGACCGGCTCGCCATCCGCTTTGAAAGTTTCATGGAAGAGTTTTCCAACATCCTGCAGCGGCAGATCCGGCCCGCCAACGGACGCTGAGCCATGCTGCGCAAACCCCGGCGCATGATGAGTCAGATCAACGTGGTGCCCTACATCGACGTGATGTTGGTGCTGCTCGTGATTTTCATGGTCACGGCCCCCCTCATCAACCCAGGCCAGGTGGATTTGCCTTCCATGGGGCAGAACCTGTCCCAGCCCCAGCAACCCATTCAGGTTACCTTGCGCCTGGATGGCAGCCTGACCGTGCTGGATCCCCAGGATGGCGGGGGTGAGACAGCCTTGCCGCGCGGGCAACTGGTGTCCTGGCTCAAGGCGGCCCAGAAACGTGCCCCGGACCAGCCGGTGGTGATTGCGGCGGATCGCAATGTGCGCTACGAGGAAGTGCTGCGCGTGATGGACCTGGTCAAGCAGGCGGACGTGAAGCGGGTGGGCCTGCTGGCACGGGCGAGGTCCAGTTGATCCAGTCTTTTCCCGCCGAGCGGGGTCTGCGCCCCTGGGCCTGGATGCTTGCCATTGCCGTGCATGGCGCCTTTCTGATGGTGCTGGTGTTCGGAGTGGCCTGGCGGCATACCGTGACGCCGCCCATGGAAGCGGAATTGTGGGCCGACCTGCCGGCACCGGCAACGGTGACCAAGCCGGTTCCCCCGACGCCGTTGCCTCCCCCGGCACCCTCGGTGGCAGCACCGGCTCCCGCCCCGGCACAGGCGCCTCCCCAGGCCGCGGACATTGCCCTCAAAAAACAGCAGGAGGCCGCAGAGGAAGCCCGACGCCAGGCGCTCAAGCAGCGGGAACGGGAAGTGGCCGAACAGATCCGCCAGCAGCGTACTGCCGCCCTCAGGGAGCAGGAACAGGACGAGGCCCGGCATGAGGCCAACGAAGAACGGCGCAAACAGGCCGCGCAAATCGCGCAAGCTGCCCAGCAGGCCCGGGCCGCCATGATCGACCGCTACAAGCTGGCCATCATCAACAAAATCCGGGCCAATACGGAAGTGCCGGAAGGGGTGGCCAATGGGGTGACCCTGGAGGTGGACATCACCGTGTTGCCCACGGGTGAGATCCTGATGCCCGTAAAAATTGTCAGACCCAGCGGGAGCCTCCCTGGTGACCAGGCCGTGCTTCGGGGTATCATGCGCTCCCAACCGCTACCCTTGCCCGGCGATCCCGAATTGCGGCGAGATTTTAGAACGACTCATCTGCAACTGAAACATGAAAAATAACCTGATTCGCTTCATCCTGGCCTGGATTGCCCTGGCCACGCTCGGTGCCCGCGCAGAAATCACCCTGGAGATCGTGACCCAGGGCGCCCACCAGATCCCGATCGTGGTCCTCCCGTTTGCCAATGATCGGCCGGGTGACAAGGCCATTTCGCCGATCGTGGGGGCTGACCTGACCCGGTCCGGCCTGTTTTCCGTGCTGGATGCTTCGGATGTCAAACCGGCGCCAGCCGACATCGAAGGCGTGAATTGGGACGACTGGCGCAACCGGCATGCGGATTACCTGGTGGTGGGCAATGTGCAGGAACTGCCCAACCATCACCTGGAAGCCCGTTTCCGCCTGATGGACGTGAACACCCAGGTGGCACGCCTGAACCTTGCCTTCGAAGGCACTCCCGAACAATACCGCATGATTGCGCATCACATCGCCGATGCGATTTTCGAAAACCTCACAGGCGACAAGGGCATGTTCAGCACCCGCATCGCCTACATCACCAAGCAGGGCGAGCAGCGCAGCCTCAAGGTGGCGGATAGCGATGGGGTCAACGAGCAGACGATGCTCACGGCCCACGAACCCATCATTTCCCCGCGCTGGTCACCGGATGGCAAGCGCATGGCGTATGTTTCGTTCGAACTTCATCGGCCCATGGTGGTGGTGCAGACCTTGGCCACCGGTGCCCGCAAGATCGTGGCCAATTTCAAAGGCAGCAACAGTGCTCCTGCCTGGTCGCCCGACGGCACCCGGCTTGCCGTGGTGCTGACCAAGGACGGCCATTCCCAGATCTACCTCATCAATGCCGACGGCACCGGCCCGGTCCGGCGGCTGCTCTCCAGCGGTGGGATCGACACCGAACCGGTCTTTACTGCGGACGGACAGACCCTCTATTTCACTTCCGATCGCGACGGGGGCCCCCAGATCTACCGGGTGAGCGTGAATGGGGGCGAGGCACCGCAGCGCCTGACCTTCGGCAGCACCTACGCCGTGTCCCCGCGCCTCAGTCCCGATGGGAAGTTCATGACTTACGTGCAACGCGATGACGGGCAGTTCCACGTCATGCTGATGGATTTGACGAGCGGCCAGACCCAGGCCATGACCGATACCAGCCTGGACGAATCCCCCACGTTTGCGCCCAACGGCAAGTACATCATGTACTCGACAGAGGTGCAAGATCGCGGAATTCTTGCTATTGTTAGCACGGATGGGCGGATCCGGCAGAAACTGACGACCCAGACTGGGGATGTGTATGAACCTGTTTGGGGTCCGCTTCAGTAAACCAATTCCAGGCCTGAAACGTTAGCAGGACCGGGTGTCGGTTTACGCCTGTTTTGGAGACGGTTTCATCACTATTCTGCTCAATTTGAGGAACATCATGAAAAAAACGATATTTGCACTTGCCGTGACCGGTTTTCTGGCTGCCTGCAGCTCCACGCCGCCGGAAACCACTTCTGCCCCAGCGGCCGAAAAAACCGCCGCTCCAGCTGCCGCAGCCCCTGCACCGATGGTTGCTGAACCTGTGAAGCCCGCCCTTTATCCGCCCAAGGGAGTTGGTGGTGCCCTGGGTGAGCGCAGCATTTATTACGATTTCGACAAATACGCCATCAAGGACCAGTACAAGACCGTTGTTGATGCCCATGGCGGGTTCCTGCTGTCCCACCCTGATTCCAAAGTGACCCTTCAGGGCAACTGTGACGAGCGCGGCAGCCGCGAGTACAACCTGGGCCTCGGCCAGCGCCGTGCCGACAGCGTGCGCAAGGTGTTGGCGGCCAAGGGCGTGAAGGACAGCCAGATGGAAACCGTCAGCTTTGGCAAGGAAAAGCCCCACAACCCCGGCCACAACGAAGCGGCTTGGGCTGAAAACCGTCGTACCGACATCGTCTACAAAGGCGAGTAATCGTTGGACATTCGCTGTTCATGCCGGGCCCTGGGGTTTCCTGGGGCCCTCTTGTTGTTTCTGTGCGTTCCCCTGGCGCAGGCAGGCCTTTTCTCCGACGACGAAGCTCGTCAGGGCATTGCCGATCTGCGGGTGCAGCAGGAAACGCTGGGAAAGCAGGCCCAGACCCTGGATGAGCGCATCACGCGCCTGGAATCGGCCCTGCAGAGCTATCCCGATACGGTGGCACGCATCGAAACCCTTGGACAGGACCTGGCCCAACTGCGCGGCAAGGTGGATGCCCTGGCCAATCAGATCGACACGGTGGACAAGCGCTCCCACGCCCTCTATCTCGATCTGGATACCCGCCTGAAAGCCCTCGAAGCTGCGGCACAGCCGGCAACGGCGCCTGCTGCTTCCGATGCCGGCAAGGCGGGGGGTGATGCCGCCTCCGGCGATGCGGTTTCCGCCGCCTATGACAAGGCGCTGGCGGCCTTCAACGATGGCGACTATGCCCACTCCCTCAAGCAGTTCCAGGCCTTCCTCAAGGCTTATCCCAAGGATGCCAAGACGGTCAATGCCCTGTACTGGATCGGGATGAACCAGTTGTCGCTCAAGGATTTCAAGGGCGCCCGCAACAGCAACGAGGAACTCTACAAAAATCACCCCGATGCCAGCAAGGCCCCCGATGCCCTCCTGAACCTCTCCAGCGCCTACACGGGGCTCGGAGACGCGGCCAACAGCAAATCCACGCTGAAGCTGCTGATTGCCAAGTATCCGGACAGCAATGCCGCAGGCAAAGCCAAGGCCCGGCTGAAGCAACAGCATTGACCGCGGTTTGCGTCAAAGTTACAATTTCAGATTGTGTTTGGGTCGTTAGCTCAGTTGGTAGAGCAGCGGACTTTTAATCCGTTGGTCGCTGGTTCGAATCCAGCACGGCCTACCACCCACCTCCCTTTCAGGGGTCGTTAGCTCAGTTGGTAGAGCAGTGGACTCTTAATCCATTGGTCGAAGGTTCGAATCCTTCACGGCCCACCAATCAAATCAGGGTGTATTCCGGAGACATGGTTTACAGTTTATTCCAGTTTATTCCGTAACACGGCTTCGCCCAGATTTCAGTATGGCCCGGCGCGCCTTACCTTCCAGGCGTTTTTCCACTGAACTTCGGGTGGGGCTGGTAGGCCGCCGCTTTTTGTGCAATATCGCCACGCTGTTAACCAGCTTGATCAGTCTCTCGATGGCTTCTCTGCGGTTTTTTTCGAGGCTACGATGCTGCTGGGCCTTAATGATAACGATTCCTTCCTCGGTAATGCGCTGATCTGCCAGTTTCATGAGGCGTTCCTTGATCATAGGAGGCAGGGAGGATGCCACCAGATCAAAACGAAGGTGCGCTGCAGAGGATACTTTGTTGACGTTCTGCCCGCCTGCACCCTGGGCGCGAATCGCCGTAATTTCAATTTCATCCAAAGGGACGGTCAAATGAGCGCGCATGGGTTCAGGGGTAGAATGATCGGATAAGTAACGTCAGACCCACAACAGAATTTTGCTTCCTGGGAGTTGCCATGAAGTCCATAAAATCAGCGTTGATATTACTGTTAGTGACTCATCTGGCATGGGGTGGCGGATACATCGGAAATTATAGTGCAAATCCTTATGCTCCCAACTCGAGCGCCAACCCCTTCGGTGCCGGCAGTCCCTATAATCCCAATAGCATCAACAATTCATTTGGCCGGTTTGGAAGTCCCTACAGCCCCAATTCCGTGACCAACCCCTACGCGACTGAAGCCCCTAAGCTCTATGACAGTCAAGGGAATTACCATGGGCGACTGAGCAACAATCCGTATGATCCAGATTCTGTGTCCAACCCTTATGGGCGATATGGCAGCCAGTTTTCACCAGACTCCATCAATAATCCATTTGGCGCTGGTAGTCCATTCAGCCCGGATAGTCCGAATAATCCATTTGGGCAAGGAATGAGGATGAAGTGACCTGCGGGGTTTATTTGTCGCCGTTCAGACTGCGAAAGTCAGGTCCGTGTGCCAGGTTCGGTGAGCGTGGCGAGGAAGCGTTCCATGAGCCGGCGCAGGAGCAGCCCGGCGCGGGCGCCGTCGTCATGCATCAAGGCCTCCAGAATTTCGTCATGCGCCTGCGCGTAATGTTGCACAGTTTCGCCCACATGCAAGACTGCCAGATGCGCACGCATTTCCAGTTGCAACGTATCCCAGGTGTCGAGAAAAATCCGGTTGCCCGAGGCCGCAACGATTTTACGATGAAAGCGGATGGCTTCCTGGGCATAAGCGGCCGCCTCGAGAGAGTGGGCCGCTGCGTGCATTTTCTTCAGGTGCAGCCCCAGTTCCTGCAAGAGTTCCGGAGGGCAGGGCACGGCCAGTTGGGCTGCCCGTTCTTCCAGAATCGCCCGCATTTCATAGGCCTCGCGCAAATCCGACACTTTGGGGGCCCGAACCCGGGTGCCGCGGTAACGCTCGCAATCCACCAGCCCCAAGGCTTCCAGCTCGCGCAGGGCTTCACGCACCGGGGCTTGGCTCACGTTGAATTCGCGCGCCAGGTTGAGTTCGATCAGGCGTTCTCCCGCGCTGTAAGTGCCATCGACAATGCGCGAAAAAATGGCATTGCGAATCGTGTCGCGCATGCATTTGCGTTCAATGGGGGAACATTCCGGAAGTTTATCTGCATTCATTGCATTCAATGGGTCGGGTCGGCTTGAGAGGTTGAGGTGAGTGCGTCCCGGTTCCAGCCTCCCCCCAACGCTTTGACCAACAGGACACTGGCGGTGATGCGGCGGACTTGCAGCACGGTGACCGCCTGCTCCGATTGCAACGCCACGCTGCGGGCGTAGGCCACTTCGAGCGCATTTGCAATGCCGCCCCGATAGCGGTAGTCGGCCTGGGCCAGCGCTTCACGGGCGGCAGCGAGTGCCGTATCAGCACTTTGAATTTCGCGCTCCAGGTCATGTAAGGCGGCCAGATTGTCCTCCACCTCCTGGTAGGCCACGAGTACCGTTTTGCGGTAGTTGGCGGCTGCTTCGTCGTAGGCGGCATGCGCCTGATCGGTCAGTGCCTGGCGACGACCGCCATCGAACAAGGTCAGGCTGGCCGTGGGGCCCAATGACCAGAATTGGCTGGGGGCCGTCATCCAGTTGGACTGGTTGCCGCTTTGCAGGCCGACGCCGCCCCCGAGCCCGAAGACCGGGAAGAATGCGGCACGCGCCACGCCGATTTCCGCATTGGCTGCGGCCACCCGGCGCTCGGCTCCTGCAATGTCGGGACGTCGTTCCAGCAGGGTGGAAGGCAAGCCGGCATCGATAGGCGGGGGCGTGGCCTGAAATTCCCGGCGCACAGGCAGGGAAAAGGTGGATGAAGGTTCGCCCACCAATACCGCCAGGGCATGTTCAAGCTGGCTGCGCTTGAGATGATTGTCGGTGGATTGGTTGACGGCGTTCTGCCATTGCAGTTTGGCCTGGGCCAGGTCGGTGAGATTGGCTGCACCCCCTTCGTATAGTTTTTGCGTCAGATCGTAAAGTTCGCGATACGCTGCGGCCGTGTCGTCGAACTGGATCTGCAAGGCATCCTGTCCGCGCAGGGCAAAATAAAGGCCGGCCAGCTCTGCGCGCAGGCTGAGGTCGAGGGCCGCCAGATCTGCTGCGCTGGCCGCCACACGGGCATCGCTCGCGGCGACGGCATTGCGCAGGCGCCCCCACACGTCGAGCTCATAGCTGACATCCAGGCCGACGATATTGTTTTGGAATTTGGGGTCGAACGCCGGGAAATAGAACGGCGCGTTGGTGGATGCGCGCTGGTTGGTGGAGGCGGCATTGGCGCTCACCACGGGAAAATAGCCGGATCGGCTGACTCCGGCGGCTGCCCGGGCCTGTTCCAGGCGGGCGAGGGCGGCGCGGAGATCCTGATTCGCCTCTCCCATCCGCGATTCCAGCTTGCCGAGATCCGGGTCGTGAAACGCTTCCCACCATGCGCCGCGAGGGAGGCCATCTGCGGGGCTGGCCATTTTCCAGCCCTCGGACTCCTTGAATGCTGCGGGAGAGGTTTCAAGTGCGGGCGTCTCGTAGGTGGGCGCCAACGAGCAAGCCCCCAGCAGAAAGGCGGGCAGGATGAGAAAAAGAGGCGAGCTCTTCATGGGGTTTTCTTCGCAGCCGAAGCCGTAACTTCGGGCTTCACGGCCTGGCCCGTAATGAGGGAATCCAGCGGGTTGACCACGATGAACTGGTCTGGTGAAAGCCCGGCCAGCACTTCCACTTCCTTGCCAAAGTCGCGTCCCAGGGTGACGGTTTTCAGCTCCACCTTGTTGTCTTTGCCGACCACGGCCACCTGCATGCCCACGGGACGAAACAGCAGGGTATTCGCCGATATCCTCAGGGTGCCGGGGGGGGTGCGCAGCTTGAAGTGCACTTCGACGTACCCACCGGGAAGCAAGGCATGGGAAGCGTTGTCAGTTTCGAATTGCGCCAGCAGGGTGTGGGTCATGGGATCGATGGCATGGGCCGTACTGACCAGTTTGGCGGGAAACATCTGCCCCGGATGTTCTCGTACGCGCAATTCGGCGGTGTTGCCCGCTTGCAAATCGTCGGCATAGTTTTCTGGTACCTGAACATACACCCGCAGGCGACGCACTGCAGCCAGATGGAACAGTTCGCGAGCCTTGCCGCTACCGCTGCCGGCATCGATCAGATCGCCTACGTCGAGGTTTCTCGCCGTGATCACGCCCTCGAATGGGGCCACAATGCGTTTGAACCCTTCCAGTTCGCGCAGGCGATTAAGATTGGCATGGGCGGCCGCAAGCGCAGCTTCCTTGGCGGCGGCGTCCCCCACCCGGTTGTCGACATCCTGCCGGGACACTGTATTGGTGGGCAACAGGGCTTTCCAGCGTTTTGCCGTGAGCTGCGCAAGCTCATGGTTGGCCTGGGCCGTCTGCAAATCGGCCTCGGCCTGGGAGACTTGCTGGTCGACTTCGGGAGTGTCGAGCTCGGCGAGCAACTGGCCGGTTTTGACCGGGGTACCGATATCCACCAGCCAGCGTTTGACGTAGCCCGTGGTGCGCGCGTAAATGGGGGTGTCCGTGAAGGCTTGCATGGTCCCCGGCAGCACCAGGGCTTCATTGCCGGGGCTACTGGCGGGTTGGGTGACGAGCACGGGCAGCACCGCTTCTCGCTGCGCTTCATGTTCAAGAGCGTCTTGCGCTCGCAACCGGCTGAAGATGCCCCAGGCGGCCAGCAGAATCAGCACCGCAGCGAGAATGAGGCCGGTTCGGGCAAAAGACCGTGAATGCGACGGCGCGGGAGAGGGAGAGGTCGACATAGGCAGGCTCTAGTCTTGAAGGGGTGATGAAGGATTCCGGCCGTGTATCATGCTGAACACGACCGGGACGAAGAAGAGCGTGGCCACTGTGGCAAACAGCAGCCCACCAATGACAGCCCGGCCCAGGGGAGCGTTTTGTTCTCCCCCTTCGCCCAGGCCGAGTGCCATCGGGATCATCCCGATGATCATGGCCATGGCCGTCATCAGCACGGGCCGGAAGCGGGTGAAACCTGCTTCCAGGGCGGCTTGCGCTGCTGCGATCCCGGCGTTCATGCGCTCACGCGCAAAGCTCACCACCAGAATGCTGTTTGCGGTAGCGACGCCGATGCTCATGATGGCTCCGGTCAGGGCCGGTACGCTCAGCGTGGTATGCGTCAGGAACAGCATCCAGATGATGCCCGCCAAAGCGCCGGGCAGGGCCGTGATGATGATGAAGGGGTCGAGCCAGGACTGGAAATTTACCACGATCAGCAGATAAACCAGGATGACGGCGCCCAATAGCCCCCATTCCAGCCCAGTGAATGAACTGTGCATGGTTTCCACTTGCCCGCGCAGCACGACCGTGGTGCCTTTGGGGAGACTGGAAGCCGTTTCTGCCACGATGGCACGGACTTTACTTGCCACCGACCCCAGGTCGGTGTTCTGCACGGTACCGTAGATGTCGATGGTGGGCTTGACGTTGTAATGGGTGATGACGCCCGGTCCGACGCTACGGCTGAAGTTGGCGAGATTGGCCAGCATCTGGGGTTGTGCGTTGTGCGCCGTCAGGGGAGTGATGGCCAGGTCCTGCAAGGAATCCACACGGTATTGGGGGGCCTGCGCCGCCACGTTGTACTGCACGCCGGTTTTGGGGTCCGCCCAGAACGTGGGGTTGGTCTGAAAGCTGCCCGAAAGTGCAATCATCAGATTGGAGGCCACGTCCTGCTGGGTATAGCCCAGCAGTTGGGCGTCGCTGCGATTGACGTTCACATCGATCTGCGGGTAATCGAAAGCTTGCTGGATATGCAGGTCGACCGCGCCGGGAACCTGGCGCAATTTCGACAGCAACAGGTTGGCATAGTCGCGGTTGCCCTGCACGTTGTAACCCACGATCTGCACGTCGAGGGGTGAAGGCAGTCCGAAGTTGAGGATCTGGCTCACGATGTCGGCCGGCAGGAAAGAAAAGGTGACGGAAGGGAATTGGCCCGGCAGTTGCTGGCGCAATGCTTTCACGTAATCTGCGCTGGGCGCATGGTCAGGTTTGAGCGTGATGAAGATGTCTGCATCGCCAGGACCGATGGGGGCCGAAGTGCTGTAGGACAGGTTGATGCCGCTATAGGGCAGACCGATGATGTCCACCAGGCTGTCCAGTTCGGATTTTGGAATTCTGGAACGGATCGCATTTTCTACGGCATCGCACAATGCGGCTGTTTCTTCGATGCGGATGCCCGTCCGGGCACGCAGGTGCAGTTTGATTTGACCGGCATCCACACTGGGAAAGAAGTCTTCGCCCAGCCAGGGCGTCAGGAGCGTGGAGAGCAGGATCACGCCAAGAAAACTGCTCACAAACAATTTGCGATGGTGGAGGGCGCTTTCCAGCAGTTCGTGATAGCGCTTGCGAAAGGCGGTAAAACGCAGCTCAAACGCGGCTTGCAGGCGTTGAAACCGGTTGCGTTGCGCAGGATCGCCGCTGAGGTGGAGGTGCAACCAATATTGGGCGAGCGTCGGAACGAGCGTTCGCGACAGCAGGTAGGACGCGAGCATCGCAAATACCACGGCTTCGGCGAGTGGGACGAACAGAAAATGCGCCACCCCTGTGAGCAGGAACATCGGGATGAAGACGATGCAGATGCAGAGGGTGGAAACCAGGGCCGGCATGGCGATTTGGTGCGCCCCGTCCAGGATGGCCTGTTTGATTTCCTTGCCCTGCTCCAGATGCCAGTTGATGTTTTCGATCGTCACGGTGGCATCGTCCACCAATATGCCAACCGCGAGGGCGAGTCCGCCCAGCGTCATGATATTGATGGTTTCCCCCAGCCAGGAAAGGCAAATGACGGAGGCCAGGATCGAAAGGGGAATGGAAATGGTGATGATGACCGTGCTGCGCCAGGAGCCCAGAAAGAGCAGGATCATGAGACCGGTGAGGGCGGCTGCAATCACGCCCTCCTTGATCACGCCGTCGATGGCGGAGCGCACGAACACGGACTGGTCGCCCAGGGGGTTTACGGTCATTTCCGGTGGCATGTCCACCCGGATGGCGGGGAGCAGGGCCCGGATATGATCGATGATGTCGAGGGTGGACGCGTTGCCGGTCTTGAGCACGCTCATGATGGATGCCCGGTGACCATCCACTCGCGCAATATTGGTTTGGGGGGGCGCGCCATCCCGCACCTGGGCCACATCGCGCACGTACACGACGCTGCCGCCGATGCTGCGGATGGGGATGTCGTTGAGCTCATTGATCGTATTGAAACTGGCATTGAGCTTGACGAAATATTCCAGGTCGCCGATTTTTTCCGTGCCGGCAGGCAATATCAGGTTCTGATTGCCGATGGCATTGGTCACGTCCTGCGCAGACAGGCCATTGGCCCGCAAGGCCACGGGATCGAGATCCACCTGGACCTGGCGCATTTTGCCGCCATAGGGATAGGGCAGTGAGGCGCCAGCCACTGTGGCGAGTTGGGTCCGAATGAAACTGTTGCCGAAATCGAAAAGTTGCGATTCGGAGAGCTTGTTGCTTGACAGGGCGAGTTGGAGGACCGGAACGCTCGACGCGTTGTAAGCCAGGATGAATGGGGGAGTCGTGCCGGGCGGCATCTGTCGCAACAGCGTCTGGGATACCGAGGTGATTTGCGCGACGGCCAGCTCTTCGTTGACGTTGGGCTGGAAAAAATATTTGACGACTGCAATGCCGTTCAGCGATTGCGATTCCAGATGCTCGATGTCGTTGACCGTGGTAGTGGCGATGCGTTCGCTGAAGGAAACGATACGGTTGGCCATCTCTTCCGGGGGCAGTCCGGAATAGTTCCAGATGACGGCCACTACGGGAATGCGGATGTTGGGAAAAATGTCAGTGGGGGTCCGGGTGATGGAAAACCCTCCCAACAGCACGATCAGAATGGCCATCACGATGAACGTGTACGGCCGTTGCAGGGCGATCTTAACGATCCACATCCGGGCATTCCATCAGTGTAAAAAGGCTGGATTATAGATTATCGATAGTTTATAGGCAAATCCCACCATGCAAAACCTTTTACCAATGATTGATGGAGGCACCCTATTGCGCTGGAAGGGGCACGGGTGACGGGTTCAGGGCGTTTTCAGGATGTCCTGCACATGTGCAATGAAAGCGCGCGTCTTGGCGGGCAGGTAACGCCGCGTTGGCGTGATGGCCCATGCCGGGACGGCAGGGAGTTGCCAGTCGGGTAACAGGCGCACCAGCCGCCCTGCGGCCACTTCGGGTGTCACGTAACGTTCCGGCAGTGCCCCGATGCCGGCACCGTCCAGCACCAGCTGCTGCAGGACGCCAAGTGCATTCAGGGTCAGCGTGCCGGGCGGCACCTGTTCCCAGGTTTTTCTGCCTTGCGTCAGCTTCCAGGGTTGCGCAGTGCCGCGGGGCGACAGCAGCCTGACGGCATGATGATGCGCCAAGTCGGCAGGCGTGCGTGGCAGCGCATGCAGGGCGAGGTACAGGGGGCTGGCATAGAGGCCGAAGGAAAGCGTGTCGATCCTGCGGGCCACCAGGGTGCTGTCATCGGACAGGGTGCCCATGCGAATGGCCAGGTCATAGCGTTCTCCGGGCACGTCCACATAGCGTGAAGACAGGTCCATTTCCAGCTGAACGTCCGGGTACTGCTGGCTGAAGGAAATGACGGCGTGGCGCAGCTGGTGCTGCAGGTATTCCTGGGGCATGGAAACCCTGAGCCGTCCCCGGGGCAGGATTTCCCGGCTGCGGGCAAAGTCGCCGGCGGCGGCCACCTCGTCCGACACGCGCTGGCACTGTTCCAGGAAGGTTGCGCCGAATTCGGTGAGGTGGATGCGCCGGGTGGTGCGCACCAGCAGTTGTTGCCCGAGGTCCGATTCGAGCCGGGACAACCGGCGCGATACCGTGGCCTTGGGGATTCCCAGTGATGCGGAGGCCCGGATCAGGCTCCCGGCGCGCGCAATGGCGACAAACAGCAGCAGGTCATCGGCGGAAATGGGCATGATGATTGTTCCATTTTTGGATCAGTGTATTTTAAATCCAGGCATTTATCCATGTTATGGAAATTGTTAAGCTGTGTTCCATGTATCGTTTCCGGAGGTGCCACATCATGACAACCCAACAAGACAACCCCCGCCTCGTACGGTCGCGTACCCTGGAACGCATCGTGACGGGCGTTGAGACCCGTGACGGCGCAGGGGTCACGCTGACCCGCGTGCTGACCCAGGACCTGCAGCAGCGCCTGGACCCCTTCCTCATGCTGGATGCTTTTGGCAGCAGCGATCCCAAGGATTACATTGCCGGCTTTCCCGACCATCCCCACCGCGGATTCGAAACCGTCACCTACATGCTGGAAGGGCGGATGCGCCATCGCGATAGCGCCGGTCATGAAGGTGTACTGGGACCTGGCGGCGTGCAGTGGATGAAGGCAGGGCGTGGCGTCATTCATTCCGAGATTCCGGAGCAGCAGGATGGGGTGATGGAAGGGTTCCAGCTCTGGCTCAACCTGCCGGCCCGACACAAGATGAGTGCTCCCTGGTACCGCGACATCCCCGAGTCGCACATTCCGGTCTATCGTACCGCCGCAGGGGCCACGGTCAAGGTGATCGCCGGGGCGAGCGATGGCGTGACCGGCGCCATGCAACGGGAGGAGACCCATCCGGTTTACCTCGACGTGGCATTGCCTGCGGGAAGCCGTTTTGCGGCAAGGTTGCCCTGCGGGCACAATGCCTTCCTGTACGTGTATCGGGGCGCGGTCTCGGTGGGCGGCGAGGTGGTGGCGCGCCGCCACATGGGGATTCTCTCCAACGCGGCCGATGCGGATGGCGTGGAGATCGTGGCCGAGGGTGACGCCAGGCTGATTGTGGTGGCGGGCAAGCCGATTGGCGAGCCTATCGTACAATACGGCCCGTTCGTCATGACCACCCGGGACGAAATCCTGCGCACGATCCAGGACTTTCGTGAAGGACGTTTTGCAGGGCAAGGGGCTGACCCCATTTTTGAAAAGGAAACCACATGAAACCGGTCACAATATTGGGCATTGCCGGCAGTCTTCGTCAGAAGTCCACCAACCGTGGCTTGCTCCGGGCGGCGCAAGCCCATCTGCCGGAAGCGGCAGTGCTGGAGATTGCAGATCTTTCCGACGTTCCCTTCTACAATCAGGACATCGTCGGGAAACCCGAGTCCGTCCTTCGTGTCCTGTCCCAGATGGCGGCTGCCCAAGCCCTGGTGCTGGCATGCACGGAGTACAACTATTCCATGGCGCCGGCGCTCAAGAACATCCTGGACTGGGCGTCCCGTGAACCGGACAACGTCCTGCTGGCGGGAAAGCCCGTGGCGCTCATGGGGGCGGGTGGCGGCATGGGCACATCACGGGCCCAATATCATCTGCGCCAGGTCTGCGTGTTTCTCGACCTGCGCCCCCTCAACAAGCCGGAAGTGTTTGCCAATGCTTTTGCGGGCGGATTCGATGGGGAAGGCGACCTTCAGGACGAGAAACTGTTGCGCGTGGTCGCGGAGCAGATGCAGGCCCTGGTAGCCAAGGTACGCAGCATGCCGGTCTGACCGGAATTCCGCCGTTCAGTCGCCGTCCAGAATGGTCAGCGCGGCTGTCTTCTGTACGATCCTTGCAGAATCCGGGAAAAAGTTCTAACCTCCCCCCAATGTCCTTGATTATTGGATGTTTTCCGCATTCTTACCGGTGACACCATGACTGCCCTTCCCGACGAACCGGTGTCCCACATCGAAGCCCGCCACCAGACCGCCCTGAACGAACTCTCGGCTGTCCTGCGGGCAATTCCCGATCTTTTGTTCGAGGTGGACCGCGAAGGCCGCTACCTGAACATCTGGGCCCAGAACCCCGAATTGCTGGCAGCCCAACAGGAACAGCTGCTGGGGCGGACCGTGCAGGAGATGCTGCCCCCCGACGCGGCCACCAAAGTGATGGAAGCGCTGGCAGAGGCCGAACGCCTGGGCCGTTCCTGGGGGCAGGTCATCTGTCTCGACCTGCCCGTGGGGCAACGCTGGTTTGAGCTTTCCACGGTCCGCAAGCCGGGAGAGGACACCCCCGCCCATTTCATGGTGCTGTCCCGGAACATCACGGAGCGCAAGCTGGCCGAAATTGCCCTGGTGAACAGTACGGCGCGCCTCAACGAGGCTCAACGGCTGGCGGGAATGGGCAGCTGGACGCTGGACTTGCGGGCGAACCGGCTGGAATGGAGCGATGAAATCTACCGGATGTTCGAAATCGATCCGGCACGGTTCGGTGCTTCCTATGAAGCGTTTATGGAAATGGTCCATCCCGATGACCGTAACCGGGTGCACCGTGTCTACCAGGAATCGCTGCGCAATCGCACGCCTTATATGATCGTGCACCGGCTCAAGCTTTCGGACGGACGCATCAAGTATGTGCAGGAGCGTTGCGAGACAGAGTACGACGAAGCAGGTCATCCGATCCTGTCCCACGGCACGGTGCAGGACATCACCCAGCAATGGCGCGCCGAACAGGACCTGCAGGAAACCGCGGATCATCTGCAGGCCATTCTGGATCATGTGGCGGATGGCAT
>JAKBAT010000021.1 GCA_021808815.1 Pseudomonadota bacterium | reverse complement strand
ACCTGTTCGCGAAAGCGTTCTGCCTGGTCTTCCGGATCGTTGAGCTCGGAGAATCCGTTGGCAATTTCCCGCCCTGCAATGAAAAGCTCGAATCGCTCCGTAACATCCGGGTGTGCATCGCTGCGACGCGCCAATGGAGAGACTTCGGCAGGGTAATCGATGATGAAGGTAGGTTCAAACAACAGATGTTCCGTCGTCGCTTCAAACAGCAGCAGTTGCAACCCCCCCACACCTTCATTGGGCCTGATCCGTGCCCCCAGACGTGACACCTCTTCGCGCAGGAATGCCACGTCCTGCAACTGATGTTCCGTGTAATGCGGCTGGTAGCGCTGGATGGCCTGGGTAATCGTCAGCCGGGAGAATGGTTTTCCAAAATCCAGTGCACGTCCTTCGTAGGAAAACACCGTGGCACCCAGAACTGATTGCGCAACGAACCGGAACATGTCTTCGGTGAGTTGCATCAGGTAGCGGTAATCCCGATATGCCTCGTAGAACTCGATCATGGTGAATTCAGGGTTATGCCGCGTCGATATCCCTTCGTTGCGGAAATTGCGGTTGATTTCAAACACCCGCTCCAGCCCCCCCACAACCAGCCGTTTCAGGTAAAGCTCGGGAGCAATGCGCAAATACAATTCCATGTCCAGGGCATTGTGATGGGTCACGAAAGGTTTCGCTGCCGCCCCTCCTGGAATGGGGTGCATCATGGGTGTTTCCACCTCCAGATAATTGAGCCCTACCAAAAACTCGCGGATTTTCTGCACGACGCGACTGCGGGTCACGAACACATGCCGCGACGCTTCGCTTGTCATCAGATCAAGGTAGCGCTGACGGTATTTCTGTTCCTGGTCGGCAAGGCCATGAAACTTCTCGGGCAGTGGGCGCAATGCCTTGACCAGCAGGCGAATGGCGGTGGCTTTGATGGACAGTTCACCGGTCCTGGTTTTGAAGAGAACACCTTCGACACCCAGGATGTCGCCCAGGTCCCAGTGCTTGAATGCTTCGTATGCCGTGTCTCCCACCGCATCCCTTTGCACGTACATCTGGATACGCCCCGAGCCGTCCTGTATCGTGGCAAAGCTTGCTTTTCCCATCAGGCGCTTGAGCATCATGCGCCCCGCCAGGCAAACATGGATCGCATGCGCTTCCAACGCCTTTTCATCACTGGCATCATGCGCCGCATGCAACGCCGCGGCCTCATGGGTCCGCACGAAGTCGTTGGGGAATGCCGTACCGGCATCGCGGATCGCCGCTAGTTTGGCACGGCGCTCTTCGATAATTTGATTGCCATCGTCCGACATGATCGCCTCTTAAGTGTTCCTTCGTCGCTATACGCCCTGCTTCAAGCTGGCCTCAATGAAGCCCTCCAGGTCGCCGTCCAGAACGGACTGGGTATTTCCAACCTCCACACCGGTTCTCAGGTCTTTGATGCGGGACTGATCCAGCACATAGGACCGAATCTGATGCCCCCAGCCTATATCAGTCTTGCTGTCTTCCATCGCCTGTTTTTCTGCATTGCGTTTGCGTAATTCCACTTCGTACAGACGCGACTTCAGCATGGCCATGGCTTCGGCCCGGTTGCGATGCTGCGAGCGATCATTCTGGCACTGCACAACAATACCGGAAGGCTGATGGGTAATGCGGACCGCCGAGTCGGTTTTATTGATATGCTGCCCACCTGCACCAGAAGCCCGAAATGTGTCGATGCGCAGGTCAGCAGGATTGATTTCCACTTCGATAGACTCATCCACCTCAGGGTAAACAAATACGGAGGCAAATGAAGTATGGCGACGATTACCAGAATCAAACGGGGACTTTCTCACCAGACGGTGAATGCCTGTTTCCGTGCGCAGATAACCGTAAGCGTAGGAACCACTGATTTTCAGGGAAGCGCTTTTGATTCCTGCCACTTCCCCAGGGGACTCTTCCAGGATTTCCACTGAAAAAGATTTGCGTTCACAGTAGCGCACGTACATGCGCAACAGCATGGAAGCCCAGTCCTGCGCTTCAGTCCCTCCCGACCCGGACTGAATGTCGACAAAACAGTTCGCGGGATCTAGCGGGTGGGAAAACATCCTGCGGAACTCCATGGTGGACACGAGTTTTTCCGTATCTCCAAGATCCTCCCCCACCGCCACAAGAGAATCATCATCCTGCTCTGCCCGGGCCAACTCAAACAACTCACTTGCATCCTTCAGACCGCGGGAAGCCGCCAGGATCGTCTCGACAATCTCTTCAAGCGATTTTCTTTCCCGACCGAGCTCCTGGCTTTTCTTGCTGTCCTCCCAGATGGCAGGGTCTTCTGCGAGCTTGATGACTTCGTTCAGGCGTGCAACCTTCTTCTCGAAGTCAAAGATACCCCCGTAAGGACTGGATGCGCCCCTCCAGGTCTTGCAAAAGGTGTTCAATGGCGTTGAGTTGTTCAGCTTCCATGGCAAGAAATCATCCGTAAATAAACCCGTCATTATACACGCCAGTGCCTGACTTCCATTTGCAGTGCACGCATTCCCTGCCATTCGTTGACTTTGAGGCAATACAAGGCCTCGATGCGCTCTGGCAAGGGGCTTGCCTGGCCGAAAAGAATCCCATCAAAAACCTGCCGGCCACTTTCCAGTTTGAGTTTGAGATGGCGCTGCCCTACCACACGTTGTTGCAATACCACAAACTGCCCCTTGAAAATCGGCTCGGGAAAACCCTGTCCCCACACACATGCCTCCAGCGTTTCGGCCAACGCAAGTGTCAGGTCTGCGGTATCGGGAGATCCATCGTGAAATACCTGCCGGGCGAGATCTTCGCCTGCCAGCCATTCCTTCGCCACGGCTTCAAACGCAGTTTCAAATCGCGCCAGATCATCAAGACGCAGCGTCAGACCCGCCGCTGCCGCATGCCCTCCAAAACGCACGATGAGATCAGGGTGGCGTTTGGTCACCTGGTCCAGGGCATCGCGCAAGTGAAAACCGGGAATGCTGCGTCCGGAGCCCCGGATTTCCCCTTCTGATAGCCCACCTGCAAAAATAATGGTGGGGCGATGATGCTGATCCTTGAGGCGCGATGCCAATATCCCCACCACCCCGGGATGCCATCGCACATCATGGAGGACAAGGGTAAAACGCTCTCCCACCTGGACAGGCCCCAGGAGTTCCGTCGCGTTTTCCTGCATGCTGCTTTCCACTTCCCGTCGTTCCCGATTGAATGCATCCAGTTGAAGCGCATGTCTGAATGCGTCGTCGATGTCCTCGGAACGCAGGCATTCAATTCCATGGGTCATATCTTTCATGCGACCTGCCGCATTGAGACGCGGGCCCAATACGAAGCCCAGGTCCGAACAACGCGCTGTCCTGTGGGAACGTTCCGCCACACGGTACAGGGCAAGGATTCCTGGAGTCGCCCGGCCGCTGGCAATTCTCCGCAGTCCGGCATTCACCAGCAGCCGGTTATTCCGGTCCAGCCGGACCACATCCGCCACCGTCCCCAGTGCAACCAGATCCAGGAGGCTTCCCAGCGAAGGCTCCGGGGTTTCCTGCCAATGCCCCCGATGCCGCAGTTCGGCTCGCAACCCCAGCATCACGTAAAAAATTACCCCCACGCCCGCCAGGCATTTGCTGGGGAAAGGACAACCCGGCTGGTTGGGGTTCACGATCGCCGCTGCAGCCGGCAACATTTCCCCGGGCAAATGATGGTCCGTCACAATTACCGGTATTCCCATCCGGTTGGCTGCCTCCACACCGGCCACGCTGGCAATTCCGTTATCCACCGTCATGAGGAGGTCAGGTTGGCGTAACTGCGCAAGCTGCACCACTTCGGGCGTCAGTCCATAGCCCAGCGTGAAACGGTTGGGCACGAGATAATCCACCTGCCCCCCCATCGCCTGCAAGGCTCGCAACCCCACGACGCAGGCAGTGGCTCCGTCCGCATCATAGTCGGCCACAATCAGCATGCGTTTCCCGCTCTGGATGGCATCCGCCAACAACTGCACGGCTTCGGCCAGCCCCTTCAACTGGTGGAAAGGGAGCAGGGCATGCAGGTCAGGCTCCTGCAAGTCCTCCGAAACACCTCCACGCGCCGCCAGTATTTGGGCCAACAAAGGGGAGGCGCCGCCTGCCAGCAATTGCGACTGGCTCCCAGGATCCACCTTGCGCTGAATCCATTGCACCGCGGACACTAAGGTATGCTACAGCGCAGGAATCCCCGAATACCGCATCAATGGCTTCGGGCGACGCCAGAGGCGCCAAAGCTGCCAGGGAAACAACGTAAGCCTGGCCGAGCACCGCCCCTCGACGCCAATCAGCATGCAACCCTGCAGGCTGCCTGAGCGCAACTGCTGCAACAACGGGGCCACCAGGTCCTGGTCAAGCGCCAGTGCCGCCTTGCTCCATGCCTCATGATCCCCATACGCGGAAGGCAGTCTCAAATGGTCGACGATGGGCGCTTCAGGAACCGTTGCCGGATAATCCCAGAACCAGACACCGCTAATGACACGTTGTTGTCGTGTCGACCTTTCGAGGTTCACGGGATGTTCGTGAAACAGCATCTGCACCTCGTTGAAAATGGCACGCCATGAACGCGCATGCTCTCCTTGTGGCAGATAACCATCAATGTTCCGGCCGACACGAGTCAACGGATGCGTGGTCCGAATACCTGGGAGAGTTTGCATGCCCACCAGCCACACGTCAGGTTGGGGTGCACAAAACACAAGCTGCCTGTCAGAAAAATGTTCGTTCAACGTCTGCAGCAACGCTGCAGATTCTGCTGTCGTCAGCGAAAAGCTGTAGCGCTCCAAGAGAATAAGTGCATCCCCCTCTACCTGAAAATGCACCGGGTCGGCGCGCATCCAGTAAGGGGCAAGGTCTGACAACCCCGACTCCAGGGCAGTTCTGGCAGCCAGAGAGGTTTCTGGATCGGCTTCAGGCCAGCCTTCCAGCATGACATTGCCGCTGGAAACCGCAAGCGTACCCCTTGCCAATGCCAACTCGAGGTGGGGAAGGCGAGGCACTGCGGCATCCGGAATTTCTGGAAACAGTCCCGGTATGATGAATGTGGCGTGCATGAGTCCGGGACTGCCTGAAGTGCTGGAAAAAGCGAAGCTTAAAGTCGTTCGAAAACGACTGCAATCCCCTGCCCGCCCCCAATGCACATGGTGACCAATGCATATTTACCCTGAATGCGCTGCAATTCATACAAGGCTTTGGTTGCAATGAAGGCGCCTGAACACCCGACCGGATGGCCAAGTGCAATTGCGCCACCGTTGGGATTGGTTTTCGCGGGATTGAGACCCAGCCCGCGGGACACGGCAATGGCTTGCGCGGCAAACGCCTCGTTCGATTCGATCACGTCCATTTGTTCAAGTTTCAACCCCGCCTTTTTGAGCGCCCCCTGCGTTGCCGGAATGGGGCCTTCCCCCATCAAATGGCTGGGGACTCCGGCCACTGCGTAGGAGACCAGGCGCGCCATGGGTTGCAAACCGTTACGGGCTGCCACAGCAGCCTCAGCCATCACAAAAAATGCGGCTCCATCGTTGATCCCGGAAGCATTGCCTGCCGTCACCGTGCCATCTTTCTTGAACGCCGGTTTCATCGCTGCGAGTTTTTCCAGGCTGGTTTCGCGAGGATGCTCGTCTGTATCAAATATCGTTTCGCCTTTCCGGGTTTTGATCGTAATGGGCATAATTTGAGATTTGAAATGGCCCGCTGCAATGGCACGCGCGGCCCGTTGCTGGGATTCGAGAGCGAAGGCATCCTGTTCCTCGCGCGTTATGTTCCATTTCGCTGCAAGGTTTTCTGCTGTCATCCCCATATGACCGGCTCCGAAAGGATCCGTCAGTGTCGCCACCATCATGTCGATCATTTTTGTATCCCCCATGCGCGCACCTGACCGCATTGCCGTGGAAAGATACCCGCCCTGGGACATGACCTCGATGCCTCCGCCCAACCCAGTTTCCACATCGCCAAGCAAAATGTTCTGGGCGGTGGAAACAATGGCCTGCAACCCCGAAGCACATAAGCGATTCACTGCCATCACGGTAGAGTCCATGGACATGCCCCCCTCGATGCAAGCAACGCGTGCCTGATAGGGAAAGCGGCTATCGGTCGGAATGGTATTGCCCACCGTGCCGTAGATGACTTGCGCAGGATCCACACCAGCCCGCTTGATGGCTTCCTTGATCACCAGCCCACCCAGCACACCAGGCTCGAAACCGGACAGGGCGCCCCCAAAGGCTCCAATGGCAGAACGAACGGCGCTTAGTACCACAACCTCTCTACTCATGTCAGTCTCCCGCAATGCATGTCATTAATTTAAACATCCACCCAACGCCAAATAACGCGTGATCCCGCTACGCCAGTTGCCCCTGCAAGTCATGGGCTGATGAACTTTCAATGCGCACCTGAAACCACTCGCCAACTTTCAGACTTTTGTGGGGAGCCACCAGCACAACGCCATCGATTTCAGGAGCATCCGATGCAGCCCTTCCCCGCGCACTGCCATCCTCCAACATGTCGTCGACCAGCACCTGGCGCACCTTCCCCACGTGGCGCGCCAGTCGCCGTGCGCTGATGGAGGCCTGCAAGGACATCAAACGCTCCTGCCGCTCCTGTTTTACTGTTTCAGGCACGGCATCCGGCAGCCTATTGGCGCTTGCTCCTTCCACCGGCGAGTAGGTAAAAGAACCCACCCGATCCAGTTGTGCCTCTTCAAGAAAGTCCAGAAGCATCTGGAAGTCTGTTTCTGTTTCCCCGGGAAACCCGACGATGAATGTGCTGCGCAATGTCAGGTCCGGACATGCATTGCGCCATTCGGCAATCCTCTCCAGGGTCCGGTCAATATCGCCAGGACGCTTCATGGCCTTGAGTATGCGGGGGCTGGCATGCTGTAGCGGAATATCCAGATAAGGCAGGACCCTGCCTTCCGCCATGAGCGGAATCAGTTCATCCACATGCGGGTATGGGTAGACGTAATGTAGCCGCACCCATACGCCAAATTCTCCCAGAGCCTGTACCAGCTCCGTCATTCGCGACCGAAGGGGGCGCCCTTTCCAGAACCCGGTGCGGTATTTGATATCGACGCCATAAGCACTGGTATCCTGCGAAATGATCAACAGTTCGCGCGTCCCGGCGTTCACCAGGTGTTCTGCTTCCTGCAGGATTTCCCCCACGGACCGACTCACCAAATTCCCGCGCATAGAGGGAATAATGCAAAAACTGCAACGGTGATTGCAGCCCTCCGATATTTTCAAATAGGCGTAGTGTCGCGGGGTCAGCCTGACTCCCTGAGGGGGAATCAGGCTGGTAAATGGATCGTGCGGCGCAGGAAGATGCTGATGCACGGCCGCCATCACTGCAGCTTTGTCGTGCGGGCCGGTGACCGCCAGCACGTGGGGGTAGGCCTCCCTGATCTTGCTGGCTTGGGCTCCCAGGCAGCCCGTCACAATGACATTGCCATTCTCCTGCAACGCCTCCCCGATGGCCGAGAGGGATTCTTCCACTGCGGCATCGATGAATCCGCAGGTATTCACGACAACCAGGTCAGCACCTTCGTAAGAAGGTGCAATGTCGTACCCTTCGGCACGCAGCTGTGTCAGGATCTGCTCTGAGTCCACCAGGGCTTTCGGGCATCCCAGCGAAACGAACCCGACCCGGCCCGCCTGCATCTGGCCACGGGAGCGCTCCCCAGGGTGTGTTGTGATAGTCTGGCGCACGGTTCAACCAGGCTTTCCGTCAGATTTTGGCGGCTCGGAAGAATTGGGATCTTTGGCGGCAGGCATGTCTGGCGACATCGGGGCCCCATAGGGAAATTGAAACCCTCCAAATATGCTGCGCGCCTGCTTTTGCATCTGGTTCTGCATTTCCATGAACAGCTGGGTGCTTTGTTCCAGATAATTGCCCATCAGGCCCTGCAAGGCAGGCCCCTGTGCATTGAGAAACTGTTTCCATACGTCTGCATTGACGTGCGGTGCTTCCTGGCCTCCCGCGACGCCAGCGCCCTGTTCCTGCAGTTTTTTCTGGATATCCACAAAGTTCTGAATACCCTTTTCAAGGTAATTGCCCATGAATCCCTGCATGGCATTGCCATAAGATCGAATCATCTGGGACAACATGTCAGAAGTGAACAAGGGCGCCACACCCGACTCCTCTTCCAGAATGATCTGCATCAGGATGCTGCGGGTGAGGTCCTGGTTTGATTTTGCATCCACCACTTGAAAGTCCTGATGATCCAGCACCAATTGCTTGACTTCCAGCAACGTGATGTAACTGCTGGTTTCGGTGTCATAAAGCCTGCGGTTTGGGTACTTCTTGATCAAGCGTACCGGTTTTGACATGGATAAGGACCTCAAAATTTGTGCATCACACAACCATGCGCCCGTGACCGGGGGCGTCATCGCCCTGTTACTCTATCATTAAATCCATTTAAAACATTGTATTACAAATTTTTTACCCGCTTAACACAAAAAATTTTGCATTGCACAAAAAAAGATTGACAGCGCATTTTGAAGCGCGTATCTTTGGAATTGTTGCGACGCAGCATCAATACATCACCAAATACTGATTCCTGGCATCTGACACTATCGAAGGAGTATGCAAATGTACAACGCACCTGAGCAAGTGAGAGAGTTTAACAAATCCGCACTCAATGCGGCACTGCAACTCGCCAAGATTTCTTTGGACACCACCGAACGCCTGCTGGGACTTCATCTGGAAGCGGGTAAGGATACTTTTTCCGAGGCCAGCGACGCACTGCGCACCCTGACCGAAGCCCGTGAGCCGCAAGCCATGTTCGATTTGCGCTCAAAACTGTCCGGCAAGGGTGTTGAAAAGCTGACGACATTTTCACGCAGTCTCTACGACGTGGCGGCCCATGCACAAGCCCAGGTTTCCGCCGTGATCGAGGCTCAGGTTGCCGACTGGAACCAGTCTGTGGCCCACAATATCGATCAGGCAGTCAAAGCAGCCCCCGCTGGCGCTGATGTTGCCATCGCAGCCGTCAAGTCCACTGTCGCGGCCACCACTGCCGCCATCGACGGCGTGACCAAGACAGCAAAGCAGGTCGCAAATTTTGCAGATGCAAGCGTCAAGGCCACCGTAGACGCTGCCACGGCTGCAATGCAGCCAACAGCGTAAGACCAGGGCCCAACTGCCAGGCATCAACGTCTCCTCCTCCTTTATTGTAAAGGTTCCCTTTCGATAAAGGCTTCACCCCGCGATCAAATCGCGGGGTTTTTTTATTCAAAACATGTGTTGGCCACCATTGATGGAAATGTTTGCGCCAGTGATGAAAGCCGCTTCTTCTGAGGCCAGGTACACGATCAGGCCGGCCACTTCCTCCGGCTTTCCCAGCCTGCCGACTGGAATTTGCGGCAGGATCTTGGCATCAAGAATTTCCTGTGGGATGGCCGTCACCATTTTGGTGCCAATGTAACCCGGAGAAATGGTATTCACCGTAACGCCCTTGCGTGCCACCTCAAGCGCCAGTGCTTTGGTGAAACCATGCATGCCGGCTTTGGCGGCCGCATAGTTGGTCTGGCCGAATGCCCCTTTCTGGCCATTGACTGAGGAGACGTTGATCACCCGCCCCCAGCCCCGCTCCACCATGCCATCGATAAACGGCTTGGTCATGTTGAATACGCTGTTGAGATTGGTATTGATCACGGCATCCCAGTCAACGCGGGACATTTTTTTGAACGTCATGTCTCGCGTGATTCCCGCATTGTTGACCAATACATCCACCGGACCGACTTCCGACAAAACACGCTCCGCCATGCGCGCGCAGTCTTCCGCATCAGCAACATCCACTGGGTAGGCATGGAACCGATAGCCGCGGGACGACATCCCGGCAAGCCAGGCGTCTGACGTCTTGTTGCCATGGGAATGGGTCGCAACCACGGTATATCCCAGATCTGCCAGCTTGACACAAATGGACTCACCCAATCCGCCCATGCCTCCCGTTACCAACACGATACGCTTTTCCATTGCCGCTCTCCCTTTCTCTTTTTGATTGTGCAGTTAACAACGTGCCAGAACATACCGTCCAGGGGCAGGTTCAATAGGCGGATACTGCGCGCTGCCCGGATGCGCAGGTGCCGCAATACGCCCGGCATCCTGCCCTTCCAGCCAATCGGCCCAATGCTGCCACCAGCTGCCAGGAACCAAATGCGCTGATGCGAGCCAGCCTTCCGCATCTTCGGACAGGGCGCCCTCTACCCAATAGTTGCGCTTGTTTCGGGACACGGGATTGATGGACCCTGCAATATGCCCGCTGGCCCCCAGAACAAACTGTACCTGTCCAGAAACCAGGCGCGTCGTCTGATAAGCCGATTTCCACGGTACGATATGGTCTTCCCTTGCGGCAAACACGTAGACTGGCATGTCCAGCCGGCTCAGATCGACCGGTCTCCCGGCCACCGTCAACGCATTGGGTTGCCTCAACTCGTTCTGCAGATACAGGTGGCGCAGATACCAGGAAAACATCGGCCCCGGAAGATTGGTGCCATCGCCATTCCAGAACAAAAGATCAAAGGCAGGCGGGGTTTCTCCCTTGAGATAATTGTTCACCACATAAGGCCAGACAAGATCATTGGCACGGAGGCTTGAGAAAGCCATCGCGAGTTCCTTTCCAGGGACCAGCCCTCCTTCTGAAAAAAGTTGCTCCCGCTGCTCCACAAAGCTCTTATCGATATAAACCCCGATTTCCCCCACATCCGAGTAATCCAGCAATGTCGCCATCAGGGTCAGGGTGGCCACAGGCAGCGGGACATCGGATGCGTGGGCCGCAAGGGCACAGGACAGCAGGGCGCCCCCCACGCAAAACCCGAGCGCATCGATCCTTTCAGCGCCCGTAATCTCCTGCGCCGTTTTGATTGCCTTGGACACCCCTTCCTCAATGTAATCGTCCCATGTGGTCATTTGCAGGGATGCGTCGATATTGCGCCACGACATCAAAAAAACCGTATGGCCACGATCCACGGCATATTTCACGAGTGAATTGGCAGGGCCGAGATCCATGATGTAATACTTGTTGATGCAGGGTGGCACCATCAAAAGGGGGCGAGCGGACACCTCGGCCGTTGCAGGGGCATATTGCAGCAATTGAAACAGGGAGTTCTCAAACACAACAGCCCCGGGCGTGACCGCGATGTTCCGCCCCACTTCAAACGCTGACTCATCGGTCATGGAAATCCGGCCCTTTTCCATATCTGCCAGCAGGTTTTTGAGCCCGGTACGCAAGCTTTCCCCACCCGATTCAAACGCCTTTTTGATGACTTCGGGATTGGTGGCAGGAAAGTTTGATGGCGCCATGGCATCAACATACTGACGCAGGAAAAAATCCAGACGCTTCTGGGTGGGTGGTTCCATATGGAGGGAAGACACGGCTTCCGTCAACCAGTTTGCCGTCAACAGGTAAGACTGGCGCAGATAATCAAAAAGAGGGTTTTCACCCCACTCGGGCGCGCTGAAACGTGGGTCAGAAACGTCCTGTATGCCATTCTTGGCCGGGCCCGCCGAGTCTTGTCCGGTAGCCCGACTCAACATGTTCATCCAAAGCGCTACCTGGTTTTCGTAATAACGGGCCTGCAATTCTTGCCAGTGGGGCGCATCTTTGGCGATGGCCTGCGCGAGTTCGCGCAGGAAATGGGGATAATCCTCAGGGTGGAGCCCTGCCAGATGGAGGCCCATCTCTTCCGGCGTTGAAGCGTTCATGGATGGCGGTACAGCGTTGCCTCCGTTGTCACCTGTCTGCATAAGCAACTCCTCGAAACATTCGTTTGCGACATCGCAATTTTCCGTCAAGCCGCCGATTCATTCCATGGTGTGACCCGACAGATCAGTCCATGATAAAGAAATGGGCCCAGCGAATGGAAGCAACCCCCAGGACAATCAATGCCACCTGCCATACGGAGGCCTTGATATCCACACGTCGATGCAGACCTGGAATGAGGTCTGCAACAGCCACATAAATCATGCTTGCGGAAGCCAATGCCAGCAAATAGGGAACCTCTTTTTGCAGTGACTGCAATGCCAGACATGCCATGCCCCCCCCAACCATCGTTGCCAGGCTTGAAAACAGGTTGAAAGCCAGGGCGCGTCTTCGCGAAAGCCCGGAATGCAGCAGCACCAGAACATCCCCCGCTTCCTGGGGGATTTCATGTGCAATGATGGCCATGGCGGTGACGACTCCCAAATGGTAGTCGGTGACAAATGCCGCAGCTATGATGATGCCATCCACGAAATTGTGAACGGAATCCCCCACCACGACCATGGCGCCCGTCCTACCTTGGTGTGGACCATGATCATGAGCACCCCCGAGATGGTCGAGATCATGCACATGAACATGGCGCCACAGCACCAGCTTTTCCAGCAGGAAAAACCCCAGAATGCCGGCCAACACTGTTGCCGAAACCGCTTCGGGGTCTGCCGAAAGCGTAAAGGCATGAGGCAATATCTCGAGAAAGACCGCACCCAGCAGGGCCCCAATGGCGTAACTCACCAATAACGGCACCCAGGCTGGACGAGCCGTGTAGGCCACCAATGCGGCACACATCATGGACAGCCCCCCTGCTGCTGCGCCGGCTAAAATTGTGTTAATCAATGGAGACATGGGGTGAATGGCTGCGACATTCCAAATCTGCATTATACGGGGCGGTTCTCAGGAATCCCTTTCCAACCATATGAAATTTCCCATCCGGCCAGACCGGCCATGATCCCGACGGTGAGAAAAAAACCGTTCCTGCTCCTGCACCGTACAATGATCACCCCCAAAAATCCCGGAAATTCCCAGACAATCCAGCCGTTGTCGAGCCAGCTGGTAAAGATCTGCCCACCATTTGCCTTGGACCCCCGGACGAAATGCCTGTACCGCCCGAGGATCGTGTGCCAGGAAAGTGGCCCTCACCTCTTCCCCCACTTCGAACGATTCAGGCCCGATCGTGGGCCCCATCCATACCAGAAGCTCCGAAGGGTCCACCGACAACGCGTTGACCGTCGCCTCGATCACGCCTCCTGCCATGCCACGCCAACCAGCATGTGCCGCTGCCACAATCCGTTCATGCCGATGACAGAACAGGAGTGGCATGCAGTCGGCCGTCAGTATGACGCAGGCAACGCCTGCTTGCCTCGTCCAGCTGGCATCGGCCTCCCTGTGCAAGTCATGGTCGCCGACGATGCGGTTTCCATGAACCTGATGCAACCAACGCGGCAACACGTTGATGTGCGACAACACCCGTCGGCGATTCTCTGCCACATGCGCGGGATTATCTCCACAGCGATCCCCCAGGTTGAGGCTGGACCACTCTCCCACACTGACGCCACCCTTGCGGCAGGTGGATAGGGTCCGCACCCAGGGGGGGGCAGGCCAATTGGCTACAAAACCCGGCGCCGGCGGTTCATGCATCGTGCCGAGCCCCGCGGAGGGCGGTCATCAATGTTGCCATGTCTGGCGCCATGGGAATTTCCCAGGCCATGGGATTTCCTGATTGTGGATGCACCAGCCCCAAACGGAATGCATGCAGCGCCTGACGGCCAAAGCTGCCCAATGCCTGTTGCGAATGCACATCCAGCCGGATTTTGCGCCCTCCATACACCGGATCACCCGCCAGGGGAAATCCGAGATGCAGTAAATGCACCCGGATCTGATGCGTACGCCCGGTTTCAAGTCGGCATTCGATCCAGGTATGGCAGGGAAAACGCTCCACAATCATCATGTGGGTGAGCGCTGGTCGCCCCCCGGAAACCACCGCCATTCGCGTACGCTGGGTGGGGTGGCGGCCGATGGGAGCCTCAATGGTCAAGTCGTCCCGGACATGACCCTGCACCAGTGCCCAATAATGACGGTGCACGGTTCGTGCCTGGAGCTGGCGCACCAGATCGGCATGGGCCCCCAGGGTACGCGCCACCACCATCAACCCGCTCGTATCCTTGTCCAGTCGATGGACAATACCGCACCGTGGCACGAGCCCCAGACGATCGTCGTAATGCAGCAGTGCATTCTGCAATGTTCCCGTACGATGGCCGTTCCCCGGGTGGACCACCAACCCGGGAGGCTTGTTGACTACGATGACGGCAGCATCCTCGTACACCACCTGCATGGGTATGTTCTCGGGCAGCACCTGTTCCCCTTGTGCCAGATCGGGTACCCGAAGCGTCACCTGCTCTCCCCCCCAGACCTTGGATTTTGCCGTCGCTTCCACCCCATCCAGCAGGACATACCCATCCCCGATCCAACGCTGCAACCGGCTGCGGGAAAAGTCTGAAAACACCCTCGCCAGGGCAATATCCAGCCTCAAGCCGGCGCAATCCTGGGGGATGCGGCTTTCTATCGGGGCCACCGCTTTGGGACTGGTATAATTCTGCGACTGCACAACGGGTTTCCCTATGACAAATACAATTTTAACGCGAATCACACTATTTCTAGCCGCTTTGTGGCTGGCAGGTTGCGAAACCCTGTCACAGGACTATGACCCCACAAAAGACTGGTCCGCCGCGAAACTGCATTCGGAAGCAAAGGATGCCTTGAAAGACGGCAATTTCGAGCAGGCGTCGAAACTGTATGAGGCGTTGGAATCCCGCTATCCTTACGGCGCCTATTCGCAACAGGCTCAACTCGAGCAGATTTATTCCTATTACAAGCAGCATGAAACAGCTTCTGCCATTAGTGAGGCAGACCGATTCATCAAGGCACACCCCAACCACCCCGGCGTCGATTACGCCTACTACATGAAAGGGCTCGCCAATTTCAACGATGATCTGGGTTTATTCGGTATCTACAACCCACATGACCTTGCCGAAAGGGACATGAAACCCTCGCGTGAATCCTTCGATGCCTTCAAAGAGCTGGTCTCGCGTTACCCTGATAGTCGCTACGCGGATGACGCCAGAATCAGGATGCGATACCTGCTCAATGTCATGGCCCATGCAGACCTGGCCACGGCTCGCTACTATTATGGGCGGCAGGTCTACCTGGCCGCGGCAAATCGTGCCCAGGAAGTACTGAAGCGCTACCCACGCACGGCTTCCACCGAGGAAGCCCTCTACATCTTGGCGCGCAGCTATGACGCCCTGGGATTGCATGATTTGCAGAAGGACAGCCTACGGATACTGCAACAGGATTACCCCAAAAGCCAGTTTCTGGTACAGGCCCAGCAAACCAAAGACCGTCCCTGGTGGCGCCTGTTCTGGTAGCGGGGAAACGGATAGGAATCAGTGCTTGGTCGCGGAGGAAGACGGGGACTCGACATAACGGTAGAAGGATTCCCCCTGGCGAACCATGCCAAGTTCAACGCGGGACCGCTCTTCCAGAGCATCTGACCCTTTCTTGAGATCCTGAACCTCGGCTGCGAGCGCCTCGTTGCGCTTTTCCATGTCGTGGTTGAGCGTTTTCTGGGCGGCCACCTGCTGATCCAGGTTGCGAATCCGGATCCAGCCCCCCTTACCCACCGTCAGGGCGTACCCCATGACCACGATCATCAACAGCAACGCGTAACGCAGCCAACGCTCGGGGTCAAGCATGCCCAACCTCGCTGTCAGAGTTGATAAAAGGCTTCACGCCCCCCATATTGTGCAACGAGCCCCAATGCCTCTTCAATGCGTAACAGTTGATTGTATTTGGCAAGCCGATCGGAACGGGAAAGTGACCCGGTCTTGATTTGCCCGGCATTGCATGCGACGGCAATATCCGCAATCACCGTATCTTCCGTTTCGCCCGATCGATGCGAAATAACGTTGGTGTAGCCTGCCCGTTTGGCCATTTCAATCGCGGCAAAGGTTTCTGTCAATGAGCCGATCTGATTGATCTTGATGAGAATGGAATTGGCAATTCCCATTTTGATGCCTTCTTTGAGAATGCGCGCGTTGGTCACAAAAATATCGTCGCCCACCAATTGAACCTTTCCACCCAGCCGGTCTGTCAGCAGTTTCCAGCCATCCCAGTCCGCTTCGGACATGCCGTCTTCGATCGACAGCAGGGGATATTTGGAGACCCAGGCTGCCAGGTACTCGGTAAACTCGGATGAATCCAGCGTTTTGTTTTCTGCGTGCAAATGGTAACGGCCATTTTTGTAAAACTCTGAACTGGCGCAGTCAAGGCCAATGGCAATCTGCTCTCCTGGCCGATAACCTGCTTTCTCGATGGCTTCCATGATGAGCCCGAGAGCGGCCTCATTGTCGGGCAGGCGTGGCGCAAATCCGCCTTCATCCCCTACTGTGGTGGCAAGTCCCTTGCCATCGATCAGCGCCTTGAGTGCATGGAACACTTCAGCGCCATAACGCAGGGCTTCACGAAAATTCGGAGCCCCCACCGGCAAAATCATGAATTCCTGCATATCCAGGCCATTATTGGCGTGGGCACCCCCATTAATCACATTCATCATGGGTACGGGCATTTGCACGGCACCTGCCCCCCCCAGGTAGCGGTACAACGGCAGTCCTGCCTCTTCAGCAGCTGCCTTGGCCGTTGCCAAAGAAACCGCCAATATTGCATTCGCACCCAGTCGCGCCTTGTTATCCGTTCCATCCAGGTCGATCATGGTGCGATCGATCAACGCCTGGTCGGACACTTCAAATCCCACGATGGCTTCATAAATCTCTGTATTGACGTGCGAAACGGCTTTCAGAACACCCTTGCCAAGATAACGGCTTTTGTCCCCATCCCTTAACTCAATGGCTTCCCGGGTACCGGTCGAAGCGCCGGACGGCACGGCAGAACGGCCCACAGCACCGTTTTCCGTCCGCACTTCAGCCTCTACAGTAGGGTTACCCCGGGAATCCAGAATCTCTCTTGCCACCACTTCAACAATCGCACTCATTGTGTTTCCTGTCGTTACCTTAAAAATTCAGTTCATTTTCTGAAAAACCCCGTTTCTTGACCAATATGTCAATGTCCACCAGGGTTTCAAGCAGGGCTTTCATTTTTCTCAAGGGCCAGGCATTGGGACCATCGGATAATGCCTTCTCGGGCTGGGGATGGGTTTCCATAAAAATACCTGACACTCCCGATGCTACTGCTGCGCGTGCCAGAACAGGCACAAATTCACGCTGCCCGCCACTGGCCCCCCCCAGCCCTCCCGGCAGTTGCACCGAGTGGGTTGCATCAAAAACAACAGGGCATCCGGTATTACGCATGATGGAAAGACTGCGCATATCGGAAACCAGATTGTTGTATCCAAAGGACACGCCGCGTTCACAGACCATGATATTGTCAGACGTGCTGGCAGCACGTGCCTTGTCCACTACGTTTTTCATGTCACCGGGCGCCAGGAACTGCCCTTTCTTGATATTGACGGGTTTTCCTGCCGCTGCCACGGCCTGGATGAAATCGGTTTGCCGGCATAGAAAAGCCGGTGTCTGCAACACATCAACCACAGCTGCCACGGCAGACACTTCTTCCCGCTCATGCACATCCGTCAGCACCGGAATTGCCAGAGAATTCTTGATGTCAGCAAGTATTTCCAGCCCCTTTTCCATTCCAAGTCCGCGGAATGATGCCCCGGAGCTACGATTGGCCTTATCGTAGGAGGCCTTGAATACCAGGGGAATTTCCAGTTCCCGGCACATGTCACGCAGTTGTCCTGCTATGTCAAAAGCAAGTTCACGCGATTCAATCACGCAGGGACCGGCGATTAAAAACAGTGGATGTTCCAGGCCAACATCAAAATGTGCAAGTTTCATGAAACGTTCGCCACTTCCGATGCACAGGCATTGCGTTGGCGCAACGCCGCTTCAATGAACGCTCCAAACAGGGGATGCCCTCCACGCGGCGTAGACGTGAATTCGGGGTGAAACTGACACGCCACGAACCAGGGATGGTTTGGCAATTCAACCATCTCGCACAGGCTTTCCCGCAAGGAGCGGCCGGACACGCGCAACCCGGCTGCGCTCAGCTGAGGCAAATACTGGTCGTTGACTTCATAACGATGCCGATGCCGCTCGACAATGCGTTCCTTGCCATACGCCTTGCGCGCCAGCGTTCCTGATTCGAGCACACATTCCTGCCCACCGAGACGCATGGTACCCCCCAGGTCAGATTGGGCGTCGCGATGCTCCACATGACCATCGGATGCCATAAATTCAGTGATCAATGCGATGACCGGGTAGGCAGTATCCGGATCAAACTCCGTGCTGTGGGCTACGGGCATCTGTGCGCAATGACGGGCAAACTCCACAACCGCAAGCTGCATGCCAAGACAGATGCCCAGATAGGGAATGTTGTTTTCCCTTGCATATTGAATAGCCTTGATCTTTCCTTCCACACCACGCTTGCCAAAACCACCTGGCACCAGCACAGCGTCCATATCCCGGAGAGATTGGGTTCCCTCGCTTTCGATCCGCTCCGAGTCCACGTAATGGATGCGGATGCGCGAGCGTTTGTGAATCCCTGCATGTATCAGGGCTTCAGACAAGGACTTGTAAGACTCGGTCAGGTCGACATATTTCCCAACCAGCGCAATATCCACCTCGTATAACGGATGTTCGAGGGCCTGAACCAGGTTATCCCAGGTGGAAAGATCTGCAGATCGCGCCAGGAGGCCCAGCTTGTGACACACAATTTCATCCAGCATCTGGCGATGCAGCCCCCCAGGAATCTTGTAAATGCTGTCCACATCCGGCGCCGAAATCACGGCTTCCATCGCAACATTGGTAAACAGGGCGATTTTGCGTCGTTCGTCTTCCGGCAGTGGCCGATCCGCGCGGCAAATCAAAACATCCGGCTGAATGCCGATTTCACGCAACTCCTTCACAGAGTGCTGGGTTGGCTTGGTCTTGATCTCACCTGCGGAAGGAAGGTAGGGAAGCAATGTCAGATGGATAAAACAGGTATGGTCGCGCGGCAACTCAATGGCCATTTGGCGGATCGCTTCCAGAAACGGAAGGGATTCGATATCACCCACCGTCCCCCCGATTTCCACAATGGCCACCTGCGCATTTTCTGCCCCCACACGAATACAGTGCTTGATTTCATCCGTAATGTGCGGGATAACCTGAACGGTTCCCCCGAGATAATCCCCGCGACGCTCCTTTTTGATCACGCTTTCGTAAATTTGCCCTGTCGTGAAGTTGTTGCGTTTGGTCATGCGAGTACTGACAAATCGCTCGTAATGACCCAGATCCAGATCAGTTTCGGCGCCATCTTCCGTCACAAATACTTCACCATGCTGAAACGGGCTCATCGTGCCGGGATCCACATTGATATAGGGATCGAGTTTCAGCAAAGTGACTTTGATACCACGGGATTCGAGAATGGCGCCCAACGAGGCGGCAGCGATGCCTTTCCCGAGAGACGAGACCACACCGCCGGTCACGAAAATGTACTTGGTCATGGGCAAAGGCATCTATTGGACAATGGATTATAACGTGCAGGCACCATCTCCACAAACACCTGTTTTTTGTTCTTCCAAGTAGTTTTATAATGGGGCGATTATGAACGCACCCAACAGTAGTCTTCTCGAAACCCCGCTGATACGTCATCCGTTACGCATCATGTTGCGCGGCTTGTTGCGTGGCAACGTGGTGTTGCGTTGCCTGACCGAAAACGAGCTGATCGAGCTGGAAAACCATCTCACCATCGCTGAGGTCAAAAAGGGAGAGGCCCTGCTGGTTCAGGGCACTTCTGAAATGGACCAGTATTTCATACTGGACGGGATTCTCAAACGCGTGGTCGCCAATCCCGAAGGCAAGGAAATGATTCTGCGCTTTGCCCGGGAATCCCAGATCGAAACCAGCTATGCCGCCTGGCGGCTTGAGAACCGGGCTCCCTACAGCATTCGGGCCGTCACCCGGGTGCGCGTCGCCAAGTGTCCGATCCCGTTGTGGGCAGAGTTCATGGAAAGATACCCAAAGCTCAAACATGACTTTGAATATGAAGTCATGCGGCTCATGAGCGAAATCATGGCGCATACCATTACGCTGCACTTGCTTGACGCTGCGGGACGCATGGAGCGCTTCATGCGCAAGAATCCCGAAATGGCGCGTGTGCTCCCCAAAAAGGAGCTGGCGCTGCATCTGAACATCTCTCCGGAAACCCTCAGCCGCCTATTGCACCATCACCCGCCCATGGCACCTGTTTCACGCCTGGAGACGTAAAAACCAAGCCGGGTCGAGAGGGGTTAGCCACACCCCGGCTTGATAGTGCTGCAGGCCCGCATTGCAACCCGTTCAACTGCCGAAGGCTGTTCCCGCTGTCAACCCATGCGCCTGTACAAAT
>JAKBAT010000130.1 GCA_021808815.1 Pseudomonadota bacterium | reverse complement strand
GATCAGCATGCCTCGCGAGGAAAGCCGTGATTCTGCAACACTTGCAGGCACAGGGAGAGATCGACATAAGCCAATGACGGCAGGGCTCCCTGAAGGCGCGTATAGGGAAGGGAAGGTTCACCCAGATCAGTCAGCAATGCGGCAGCCCCCTGAAAATCTTGCCCGCGGGTGTACTCGTTGACGGTGACCAGGGTGGTGATCCCGGCTCCAAGGCTGGATTGCAGGCCGTTTTCGGAATCTTCGAAGGCCAGGCATTCCCGGGCGGGCACGCCGAGTGCCTGCAGTGCGTAATGGTAGATGTCGGGCGCGGGTTTTTTTGCAGGCACGATGTCCCCGGCGGCAATGACATCAAACCAGGCAATGCTCTCCTCGCCTAACGTGGCGGCCAGCAGCGAGGTGACGTTCTCGGGGGTGGTGGTCGTGGCGATGGCCAGTCGCAGGCCGGCTGCGCGGGCCTCTTCCAGCAGTCGCCTGACACCAGGCCGCAACGGGATTTCTCCGCGTTCCAGCAATGCCCTATAGTGCCGGGTTTTCGCCTGGTGCAGCTTGACGACCAGGGCATCGAAATCCCGGGGCAGGGGATCCTGCGACCGGTACTGCGCAACAAAATGGCGGATACGTTCCTTGCCGCCCGTGACGGCCAGCAGTTCCCCGTAGAGTGCCACGTCCCACTCCCAGTCCAGGCCGAATTCTCTGAATGCCAGATTGAATGAGGGGCGATGGCCATCCCGTTCCGTATCGGCAAGTGTGCCGTCCACATCGAAAATCAGTGTGCTGAGCATAGGCGGATTCGTGGTTTTTGGGGGTGTCGAACCTACTGACAATATTGGTGGGCGATACTGGGATCGAACCAGTGACCCCTGCCGTGTGAAGGCAGTGCTCTACCGCTGAGCTAACCGCCCAATACAACCAGGAAAGGCAGGGATTATACCGTAACTATTTCTTTTTTGCGTCTCCGTCCAGCCCACGCAGGAAAGCCAGCTTGTCCCTGATTTTCTGTTCCAGGCCGCGTTCCGTCGGTTGATACCAGGAGGGTTCCTGCATGCCTTCGGGAAGATAGGTTTCACCGGCCGCATAGGCATTGGGTTCGTCGTGCGCGTAGCGGTATTCATGCCCGTAACCCAACGATTTCATCAGGCGGGTCGGCGCATTGCGCAGGTGAACCGGCACGTCGCGCGACGCATCATTGCCGACAAAGGTGCGCGCCGCGTTGTAGGCGTTGTAACCGGCATTGGATTTGGGGGCCACGGCCATATACAGCACTGCCTGTCCCAATGCCAGTTCCCCTTCGGGCGAACCCAGGCGCTCGTAGGTTTGTGCGGCTTCATTGGCGATCTGCATGGCACGGGGATCGGCCAAGCCGATGTCTTCCCAGGCCATGCGCAGGATGCGCCGGGCCAGGTAACGGGGGTCTGCCCCGCCATCGAGCATGCGGCACAGCCAATAGAGGGCGGCATCGGGATGGGAGCCGCGCACGGACTTGTGGAGTGCCGAAATCTGGTCGTAGAAATAATCCCCCCCCTTGTCGAAACGCCGCGGGGAAAGGGTGAGCGCATTTTCCAGGAAGGTGGTGTCCACTTCGGTGCGCGCGGAAGTTTGCGCTGCAGTGGCCACCTGTTCCAGAAGATTGAGCAGTCGCCGAGCATCGCCATCGGCATAGCCTGTTAACACCCCGAACGCCCCTGCATCCAGGGACAGGCCCGGCAGGGCGCGCTCCAGGGCCCGCTGTGCCAGGGTATTCAGGGCAGTGGGTTCGAGCGCCTTCAGCACGTATACCTGGGATCGGGACAGCAACGCAGAATTCACTTCGAAGGAGGGGTTTTCGGTGGTGGCGCCGATGAACGTCACGAGCCCCGATTCTACGAAAGGCAGCAGGGCGTCCTGCTGGGCTTTGTTGAAGCGGTGGATTTCATCGATGAACAGGATGGTGGCGCGCCCTTCCCGATCCAGCACGGCCTGGGCGTGATCCATGGCGGAGCGGATGTCCTTGATACCGGCCATTACGGCGGAAAGCGCGATGAACTCGCAGCCGAAGGCGGCTGCGGTGAGCCGCGCCAGCGTGGTTTTGCCGACGCCCGGAGGGCCCCACAGGATCATCGAATGGGGTTTGCCGGCTTCGAAAGCCAACCGCAAGGGTTTGCCAGGACCCAGCAGGTGTTCCTGGCCGATCACGTCCTCGAGCCGTTGCGGGCGCAGGGCATCTGCCAGGGGTGGGCGGGGGGTTGCCTTGAACAGGTCTGTCATTGCGTCATTATCGCATGGGGGCAGAGCGGGGCCGGGTCCGCTACAATAGACTGTTTCCGTACCTCGAGTGTGCCTGCAATGATCCGAACCCGTTTTGCGCCCAGCCCCACCGGTTACCTCCATATTGGCGGTGCCCGCACTGCGCTGTTTTCCTGGGCTTTTGCCCGGCGGCATGGGGGGCAGTTCATTCTTCGCATCGAGGATACCGATCTCGAACGCTCGACCGAGGCCTCCACCCAGGCCATTCTGGATGGGATGGCCTGGCTTGGGTTGCACTACGACGAAGGGCCTTTTCACCAGATGAAAAGACTCGAGCGCTATCGCGAAGTGGCGGAGCATTTGCTGAGGAAAGGCAATGCCTATCACTGTTATGCCAGCAAGGAAGAACTGGAGGCCCTGCGTGAAGCCCAGCGGGCCCGGGGAGAAAAACCGCGCTACGATGGCCGCTGGCGTGATTCCAGTGCCACCCCACCCGCAGGGATCAAGCCGGTCATTCGCTTCAAAACGCCCCAATCCGGCGAAGTCACTTTCCATGATCTGGTCAAGGGGCCGATTACGGTCGCCAACTCCGAACTGGATGATCTGGTACTGATGCGTGCCGATGGGGTCCCGACCTATAACTTCGGTGTGGTGGTGGATGATCTCGACATGGGCATCACCCACGTGATTCGAGGAGACGATCATGTGAACAACACGCCGCGGCAAATCAATATCATGCAGGCACTGGGCGCGTCGCTGCCGCAGTTTGCCCATGTTCCCATGATTCTGGGTGCCGACGGCGAACGCCTGTCCAAGCGGCATGGGGCCGTCAGCGTGACGCAATACCGGGACGATGGGTATCTCCCCGAGGCGCTGATCAACTATCTGGCCCGGCTGGGCTGGTCTCATGGTGACGAGGAAATGTTCAGTCGGGAACAGCTGGTGGAGTGGTTCGACCTGGCCCACATCAGCCGCTCTCCTGCCCGTTTCAACCCGGAGAAGCTGGACTGGCTGAATCAGCAGTACCTGAAGGGGGCAGATGATGCCCGGCTGGCTGAGCTGGTGCGTCCTTATCTGGCGGCACGGGGAGCGATGGGGGACGCTGCGGGACCACGTCTGGCGGAGGTGGTGGCATTGCTCAAGGGGCGGACCAACCACATTCCCGAACTTGCGGATGCGGCGGTTTATTTCTACCGTGCTGTCTCAGCCGATGACGAACTGGTGGCGCAACATCTCACCCCTGCCATTCGTCCGGTTCTGGGTGAGCTGTCTGTACGGATGGAGGTTGTGGAATGGAACATCCCGGCCATTGGCAGCCTGCTCAAGACGGTGGCAACCGAGCATGGGTTGAAAATGGGACAGCTGGGAATGCCGGTGCGTGTGGCAGTTTGTGGCACAACCCAGACCCCTTCGCTGGATGCCACTTTGCATTTGCTGGGTCGGGAAACCACGATTGCCCGCTTACGGGCGCATGCCATGACAAATCTTGTGGGAATGTGACAGGAACGCTATAATCCCGCTCCTCAGTGGGGGGTATAGCTCAGCTGGGAGAGCGCTTGCATGGCATGCAAGAGGTCAGCGGTTCGATCCCGCTTACCTCCACCAATCGTTGTTTCG
>JAKBAT010000129.1 GCA_021808815.1 Pseudomonadota bacterium | reverse complement strand
GAGTCCGTGACCGGCATCCTGTCGATTTTTCCGTTTGAGAAACCGATTTTCGAAAAGGCCGGCATTCCCATCACGGACATTGGCCATCCCCTGGCGCAGCAGGTTCCGGAGCAGATCGACCGTGCCCAGGCCCGTGAGGCGCTGGGGTTGCCTTCCGGCGGTCCGTTCATAGCCCTGTTACCCGGGAGCCGCATTTCGGAACTGGAGTTTCATGCCCGGCTGTTCGTCGAAACGGCGACCATGGTCGGCCGGCGCCTGCCGGGAGCGCGTTTTCTCGCGCCGTTCATCGATGCGCGCACGCGCGCCCTGTTCGAGGCCGCACTGGGTCGGGTGTCCGATGCGCCGGACGTGCGGATGGTGGAAGGCAGGGCCCACGACGTGCTGGCAGCGGCGGACGCAGCCCTGGTGGCGTCGGGCACGGCCACGCTCGAGGCGGCCCTGTTCAAATGCCCCATGGTCATCACGTACCGGCTTTCCGCGTTCACGGCATGGCTAGCTCGCCGGCGGGGGGTTTCGGGTTTCGTGGGGCTGCCCAACATCATCCTCAACCAGGCAGTGGTGCCCGAGCTGATCCAGGAGCAGGCGACGCCCGAGGCGCTTGCGGAAAGCCTGGTCCAGCTGCTTCGCGATGAGGGGCGGCGGGACACCATGGTCGCGGCGTTTCATCGCCTGCACCGGCTGCTTCGTGTGGACTCGCACGAAGGAATACTCCAGGGCGTGGCCCGGGCGCTTCAGGATGCGGCCTGACCTGCTCATTGGCGCTGCACAACCCGTGACCTTGCCGCCCGGCGTGATGTGCGGGGTGGACGAGGCGGGTCGGGGCCCGATCGCGGGGCCTGTCTGTGCCGCCGCCGTGATCCTGGACCCCGGCCGGGTGCCGACCGGTCTCAACGATTCCAAGAAACTGAGCCCCGCGCAACGAGACGCGCTGGAAACGTGCGTCAAATCCGATGCGGTGGCATGGGCCGTGGCTTTCGCCACGGTGGAGGAAATCGACCGGATGAATATCCTGCAGGCATCATTGCTTGCCATGGCGCGTGCCGTGCGGGGACTCGAACCGGCGCCGGAACTGGCCGCCTTTGATGGATTGCACTGCCCCGTGCTCACCATTCCCCGGATTGCCGTGGTTCAGGGGGACGCCCGGGTGGCGGCCATATCGGCGGCGTCGATCCTCGCCAAAACGGCCCGGGACCGGGTCATGGAGGCATTGGCCCTGGAATATCCGCAGTACGCGTTCGAACGGCACAAGGGATATCCAACTCCAACCCATTTGGAACGGTTGCGCGCGCACGGTCCGTCCCCGCACCATCGCCGTTCTTTTGCGCCAGTGAGGGACTGCATATGCCCGTGATCCGGTCCAGGGACAACCCGTTGGCGAAGGAACTTGCCCTGCTGGTACGTTCAGCCCGGCATCGCCGCAAGCAGGGCAAGTCGGTACTGGAAGGCATCCATCTGGTGCAAGGCTATCTGCAGACCCTGGGCTCGCCGCAGGCCGTGGCGGTCAGCGAAAGCGGATTGGGACACCCGGAAATCGCCCACCTGCTCAAGCATCCGCTCATGCCCCCAGCGGCCGTGCTTGCCGACACCCTTTTCACGGAATGCGCGAGCGTGACGGCTCCCGTGGGGATCGTGGCAATCGTCGCGATTCCTGCCCGTCCCTTGGATGCGTCACCCGCTGAACCTTGTCTGCTGCTGGAAAACATCCAGGACCCCGGCAACCTCGGTACGTTGTTGCGTACCGCCGCCGCGGCCGGCATGGCCCGCATTCTCCTCTCCCCGGGATGCGCCCTGGCCTGGGCACCCCGGGTGCTGCGGGCCGGGCAAGGAGCCCATTTCCAGTTGCAGCTGCATGAGGATGTCGCACTGGCAGACTGGGTTTCGCGCTATCGCGGGCGCGTGCTGGGCGCCGTCATGCAGGATGCGCATCCCTACTGGGAACTGGACCTCACGGGGCCGATCGCGCTGGTGGTCGGAAACGAAGGCGCCGGCATTTCCCCCGAACTGCAGGCGCGCCTCCACGGGCGGGTATGCATACCCATGGCGTCGGGAGTGGAATCCCTCAACGCAGCCGTCGCCGGTTCCATATTGCTCTTCGAGCGCGTGCGCCAGGAAGCCATGCGATCCCTCCGGGCCGTTCAGTAACGGTGCCGGGACAGGGTCGTCTGGTGCAGGATGGTGGTCGAGAGCTCTTCGATCGACATGTTGGTGGAATCCAGGAACGGAATGCCATGCATGCGCATCAGGGCTTCCGCGGCCTGGATTTCATGTCGGCAGTTGGCAAGGGACGCATATCGGCTGTCAGGCCGCCGCTCGGAGCGGATCTGGTGCAGCCGTTCGGGTCGGATCGAAAGTCCCCATACCTTGTGTCGCCACGGCTGCAGGACTGCGGGCAGCCGCTGTTTGTCCAGATCCTCCGAAACGAGCGGATAATTGGCTGCCTTGATGCCGAATTGCAGGGCAAGGTACAGGCTGGTGGGCGTCTTGCCGGAACGGGAAACGCCCACCAGGATGATTTCCGCTTCCCCGAATCCGTTGGTGCCCAGTCCATCGTCGTGGGCCATGCTGAAATTGATGGCGTTGATGCGTTCCGTATAACGGCGAAGGTCTCCCGTCCCGTGTGACTTTCCGACCGCATGTGAGGAGGCGCTTTTGAGCTCGACTTCCAGCGGGGCGATGAAAACTTCGAAGAAGTCCAGGACCAGCGCTTTCGAGGCCCGGATTTCGCTGCGGATGACTTCATCCACCAGGGTGCAGAACACGATCGGACGGATGCCGTCTGCGTCTGCCGTGCGGTCGATGACGTCCACCGCTTCCCGGGCACGTTCGGGGTTGTCCACAAACGGGAGGGTATGGCGTTCGAACTGGGGCCCTTCGAATTGCGAAAGCAGGCTTTGCCCCAGCATTTCGGCTGTGATTCCAGTACGGTCCGACACGTAAAACACGCTTCTTTTCATGGGGCGAATTCCAATTTTTCAGCAGGTTATTAATTTCATAGCAGATATCTTATAATAGATAACTTTTAGAGGTCAGGAGGTTCCATGGCACAGGCATACCTTCGCTGGTTCAGGCATCTTCGCATGACCGACGTGGATTCGGTGGGGGGCAAAAATGCCTCGCTCGGCGAACTGATCAGCCAGCTGGAACAGGCCGGCGTCCGGGTCCCTGATGGATTCGCCACCACGGCGGCTGCCTATCGGGATTTCCTGGCGCAGAACGGCCTGGCGGATCGCATCGAGAAAACCTTGGCAAGCCTCGACGTGGGTGACGTCGGCGCCCTTGCCCGGGCCGGAGCGGAAATCCGGGGCTGGGTGGCACGGGCGCCCCTGCCCGACCGGCTGCGCGATGAAATTGCCGCGGCTTACCTTGCACTGCAGGGCGAGGAGCACGCCCCTCCCTCGGTGGCCGTGCGCTCTTCCGCCACGGCCGAAGACCTACCGGATGCCTCCTTTGCCGGGCAGCAGGAAACCTTTCTCAACATCGCCGGCCTGGACCAAGTGCTCGATGCAGTCCGGCATGTGTTTGCCTCCCTGTACAACGACCGGGCGATTGCCTATCGGGTCCATCAAGGGTTCATCCACTCCGAAGTGGCCCTTTCCGCAGGGATCCAGCGCATGGTGCGGAGCGATGTGGCGGCAAGCGGCGTGCTTTTCACGGTAGACACGGAATCAGGCTTCGATCAGGTGGTTTTCATCACGGCCAGCTGGGGCCTTGGGGAAAGCGTGGTGCAGGGGGCCGTCAACCCGGACGAATACTATGTCAGCAAAGTGGCCTTATCCCAAGGGCGGCCGGCAGTGCTGATGCGCAATCTCGGGTCGAAAGCGACCCGCATGGTATACAGCGCAGACCAGGCGGCCGGGAAGACC